>CANLAY010000039.1 GCA_947488635.1 Candidatus Nanopelagicaceae bacterium | reverse complement strand
CGAAGATGCCGGTCTTCCAATTGTTGGCGATGACATCAAGAGCCAAGTTGGCGCAACAATCACGCACCGCATCATGGCTAAGTTGTTCCAGGATCGTGGCGTTCACCTAGATCGCACCTACCAATTAAATGTTGGTGGAAACATGGACTTTAAGAACATGTTAGAGCGCGATCGTTTAGAGTCTAAGAAGATTTCAAAGACCAACTCAGTTACTTC
Organism: Candidatus Nanopelagicaceae bacterium; assembly: GCA_947488635.1. Taxonomy (GTDB): domain Bacteria; phylum Actinomycetota; class Actinomycetes; order Nanopelagicales; family Nanopelagicaceae; genus Planktophila. The sequence continues at coordinate 7,622 of CANLAY010000039.1, read as the reverse complement.
TCAACTCGATCACGATATGGGCGAGAAAAATGTTCACATCGGACCATCGGATTACATTCCATGGCTAGATGATCGTAAGTGGGCCTATGTTCGTCTTGAGGGTCGCGCATTCGGTGATGTTCCACTAAGTCTTGAGTACAAGCTCGAAGTTTGGGATTCACCAAACTCAGCTGGTGTAATCATTGATGCGCTTCGTTGCGCAAAGATCGGTCTTGATCGCAATATTGGTGGCGCTCTACTGTCACCATCTAGTTACTTCATGAAGACGCCACCGGAGCAATACACCGATGAGCAAGCTCACGTTAAGACTGAAGATTTCATTGGCGGAAAGATTGAGCGATAATAAATTAGATTGAACAAGAGAATCGCCCCTTAGACCTTATGGCCTAGGGGGCGATTTCTTTTTATATGGAGAGCATCCTTTCGCTAAGTATTCAATATTCTCTAATCGATATGCATATTGCAGATGTGCCGACCTTCTGGACCAATTTCTAGATGTGAACAGGAAACGCCAAGTTTTTCGAATGCTTGGTCGCCATAATGAGTTCGGTAGGCGAGTGCTAATAAAACTCGCAGATTAGTATCGCCATCAGCTCTTATCCCAAAAACATGGGCACTTCGACTGACGGTATTTTCAATAACTTTCTCAGTATGGGCAGTCTCCATCGCTATGGCACTATTCGTTTTACCTTCGCAGAGCGCTTCCATGATCAAGCGCTCAAATGGCGATAATTTGCGAGAGGCAACGGTTATATCTCTGACCACATTTTCGCCTCTCTGATGAACGTCAGGCTACTCCGAATACTGGCAAGTAACCCTATGCTTAGCATCATGAGCGACGTGATCTCAAAAAAAAGTGATGAGGGAGTGCTAACCCTCACTCTAAACCGGCCCACCAAAATGAATGCCCTGACCCGCGAAATGTATGGGGCGCTGGCAACTGGGCTAAATGAAGCTGCCGGTGATTTCAGCATCCGCGCGGTGATCATCACCAGCGAAGGTGATCATTTCACTGCAGGTAATGACATCAAAGATTTTATGGAAAATCCACCAACCAATGATGACTCAGAGGTAGCGAAGTTTCTTGGATCCATTCTTAATTTTCCAAAACCATTGCTTGCAGCCGTAAAGGGAAATGCCGTTGGCGTTGGAACCACGATGCTGCTTCATTGTGATGTGGTCTTGGCTTCACCAACTGCAAATTTTTCAATGCCCTTTACTTCACTGGGCTTAGTGCCAGAAGCTGGATCAAGTTACCTCTTTCCAGCCTTGGTTGGCTATCAACGTGCGGCTCGTATTTTCTTGACTGGTGAATCATTTTCGGCGACCGATGCTAAAGAGATGGGTTTGGTTACCACGATTGCAACAGATGTTCTAGAGCAGGCACAATTAGTAGCAAGTCAGATCGCAGCTCAACCTCCTCAAGCTGTGATCAATACCAAGGCGCTTTTGAAAGCTAGTAAGCACGATGCAGTTGAGGCAGTTATGAAAGCAGAGTTCCAATTATTTTCAATGGCACTTCAATCCGAAGAGGCCATGATGGCCTTTATGAACTTCATGAGTAAGAAAGGTAAATAATGTCACTGGCCGGAAAGAGAATCTTTATCACTGGCGGATCCCGTGGAATCGGTTTAGCAATAGCTTTGAAAGCAGCCCGTGATGGTGCATTAATTGCAATTGCAGCCAAGACTGTTGAAGTTAATCCCAAGCTACCCGGCACAATTTATTCTGCTGCCGCAGAGATCGAGGCAGTTGGGGGAGTTGCGCTTCCAATTCAATGCGATCTACGTGATGAAGCCCAGATTGAAGGTTCCATTGCTAAAGCGGCTGCAGAGTTTGGTGGCATTGATATTTTGATCAACAATGCCAGCGCAATTAATTTAACTAAAACTGAGGCAACTCCAGCTAAAAGATTTGACCTGATGTTTGATGTGAACGTGCGCGGCACATTTTTAACTTCGCAGGCTGCTATTCCTCATCTTCGAGAGTCAGCTAGAGCAGGCCGAAACCCACACATTTTGACGCTATCGCCGCCACTTTCCATGAAAGCAAAGTGGTTCCAACATCACGTTGCTTACACCATGGCTAAGTACGGCATGAGCATGTGCGTGCTAGGAATGTCTGAGGAATTCCGCAAAGAAGGCATTGCGGTAAATGCGTTGTGGCCACGGACTGCAATTGATACCGCTGCACTACAAATGATTCCTGGTGTTGATACCGCTGCTTGCCGTACCCCTGAAATTCTGGCAGATGCGGCTTACATTATTTTAAATCGCGAATCTAAGGGCTGCACAGGTAATTTCTTCGTTGATGACGAACTCTTGGCATCCGAAGGAATTACAGATCTTGAGAAGTATTCGGTAGTACCGGGTACTAAAGATTTCCTGCTTGATTTCTTCTTAGATTGATGCGCAGAGTAAGGGTCCTACTGCTTGCAGTAGGACTCACATTTAGCGGGACTCAAAGCGCAGTAGCTCATGCTGAATTAGTGAAGAGCTTTCCAGTCGCGAATTCAACCTTAACTAAAGCGCCACAGTATGTGCAGTTGGAATTTGGCGAAGGGATAATTACCCTAAAGAGTATGAACGCTAACTCAATTGTCATCCTAGATTCAAAAACTAAGAAGATTGAGACCTCTAAAATCGTAATTAAAAAAGCTATAGCACGTGTTGAATTCATTGGAACTCTTAAATCAGGAAAATACCTTGTTAAATATCGAATCGCATCAGCAGACGGTCATATTTTGAGTGCGCAGTACAAGTTCTCAATAAGTTAGAATTACGGCATGAAACCTGAGTTAAATGACATTAATTTCATCGGCGAATCTGAGCGCCGCGGAAAAGCGCGTGATCTCTTCTGGCCTTGGGCAGGCGCTAATGTTTCGTTGCTGGCCCTGTCTTATGGAGCATTCTTTCTAGGTTTCAGAATTTCTTTCTGGCAAGCAACCATCGCTGCAGTTATTGGCACCATGGGTTCCTTCGCGTTAGTTGGCGTTAGCTCGCTGGCAGGTAAGCGTTCTAGTGCGCCAACCATGACTCTCTCACGCGCCGCTTTTGGTGTTAAGGGCAACTTATTGCCAGGGTTACTTTCTTACTTCGTTTTTGTGGGCTGGGAAACCGTTTTGGTCTCACTTGCTACGTTAGCAACTGGCACAGTTTTAGAAAGAGCTACTTCTCTTGATCGCAATATTGCTCTAGTTCTTGGCTTTTTAATTGCAGCCTCGCTCACCATTTTCGGTGGCGTATTGGGTCATCCAGTAATCATGAAGTTACAGCGTTGGATTACCGGAATTACTGTTGTAGCAACAGTTGCTTATATTGTCTTGACGCTAGATGAAGTTAATTGGAATTCAGTATTTGCGATAAAGGCCGGAAGCACAGCAGGACTCATTGGAGCAATAATCTTTGCCATCACTGGTATTGGCCTTGGCTGGGTAAATAGCGCAGCTGATTATTCGCGTTATCTACCGCGTAGCGTTTCAAGTAAGTCAGTTTTCGGTTGGACTGTGTTAGGAGCATCTATTGTCCCGATTGTGTTGGTCATCTACGGAAGTGCACTTTCCGGTAGCAGCAAAGAGTTAAGTGATGCAATTGCCATGGACCCAATTGGGGCTCTTACTCAGTTGCTACCAACTTGGTTCCTGATCCCATTTGCACTCGTTGCAATTCTTGGGTTAGTTGGCGGCGCGATCCTTGATCTTTATTCATCCGGCTTAACCCTGATCTCTATTGGAGTGAAGGTAAAGCGCCCAGTTGCTGCAGCTATTGACGGCACCATCATGTTAATTGGAACCATCTACATTGTTTGGTTTGCTACTGATTTCTTCGCTCCGTTCCAGGGTTTTCTAATCACGCTGGGTGTTCCGGTGGCTGTTTGGTCTTCGATATTTGTAGCAGATGTGGTTTTACGTAAGCGGGATTATGTAGAAGCGGATTTATTCTCGGAAACAGGTCGCTATGGTCGAGTAAATCCAGTTGCTATTGCTTTGGTTGCGATTGGCTCAATTGTTGGATGGGGATTTGTCACAAATACTTTCGCCAGTTGGCTGAGTTGGCAGGGATACTTTATGGGCGCCATTGGTGGCAAAGAGGGTCAGTGGGCATATGCCAATGTTGGTGTCATCTTTGCGTTGTTAATTGGTTTCTTCGGCTATCTATTGTTGGGCAGAGCCCGAATAAAACTGCAAGAAGCAGATTAGTCCTGAGCTTTAGAATATTTTCGCAGCAGCAAAATTCCAAGGATGGCCGAAATTAGCGCTGCTGCAACTAAGCCCAGTTTGATTTCAGCAATCACTGCCTGATCGCTAATTGCGAGCTCGGCAAGAAATAGCGAAACGGTTAGACCCATTCCAGCAAGTGCGCCAGCACCGGCAATCTCGGCGAAGGAGAGTGAGTCAGGTTTTCTCGCGAAACCGATTTTTACAGCAATCCAAGCGAAAAGAGTTATACCGACAATCTTTCCAACGACTCGGCCTAGGATTATTCCGCCGGCTACTGGTCCGCTTAGAGTTTGAGCAACTGAACTCCAATTAATTTCGATTCCAATATTTGTAAGTGCGAACAGCGGAATTATGAGAAATGCAGTCCAGGGATGCAGAATCTCGATCATACGTTTAGTCGGCAGTTGTTTGATCTCAGGCATTAACAGCGCAATCGCTACTACGCCAACTGTTGAGAAGATCTTTATGGGTGATAGCCCTGAAGAGTAGAAGATGCCCAAGATAATGATGGAGAAGAGGTCATCTGCGATAGCCAAAGTAAGCAGAAATATTTTTAGTGAAGTATCGATGCGCGAACCGAGCAGAGCGAGAGCGCCAATTGCTAGTGCGATATCGGTCGGCATCGGCACCGCCCAACCTGATTGTCCTGGCCCACCATGATTGAAAAACGTATAAATAAGTGCAGGTATTAACATGCCACCAATGGCTGCAAAGATCGGAAGTGCGGCGTTATTTGGGTTACGCATCTCCCCATGGCGAATCTCATTACGGATTTCCAAGCCCACCATGAAAAAGAAGATCGCCATTAGGCCTTCATTTATCAAGCTATGAAAAGGTTCTACTGCTTGATTGAAATCATCAGAAGCTGGGGAATTAGCAATAACCAGTGCAATCAGAGCCGCTAAAACTAGAAATATTCCACCAGCACTCTCTAAGGCAAAGAACCTACGTAGTTGTGATGAAATTCGGCGGCGCATATCCCAATCCTAACTTGTGAACGGGGTTGTTAACTCTTGGTAGTGACTGGTGGTTCTACCGACCAGGGAAATTCGATCCATAAATCAGTATGACGCCAGGTGTAGTCAGGTTTTTCAATACTATGAGATTTCTCGTAGAGAACAGCGCTTCGAACCTCTGCTACGTAATCGCCACAGAATTCGCGTACTAATTTCAAGGTTTTACCGGTATCGGCAACATCATCTGCGACCAGTACTTTCAAGCCCGTTAAATCAATCTTGTTAGGAACTGGGGGGAGCACGACCGGCATCGCTAATCGTTCATTCACGCCGGTATAGAACTCAACGCTCATGGTGAAAGTGTTCTTTACGTTAAGTGCATAGCCAAGTGCGCCACCCAATAAAAGGCCACCGCGAGCAATTGAAAGGACAATATCTGGCTGATAGCCACTATCGGCTATCGATTGTGCGAGTTCGCGCACGGCGATGCCAAAGGTTTGATAATCAAGTCTCTCACGTTCATCACCCATGAGCGAAACTTAGTGAACTTTTGGGCAAATAAAAACCCCCGCCATCTCTGACGGGGTCTCTATAGGTAGCTGCACTAGTCTTACCGAGAACTTAGGCCCAAGAGAGATATTTTCATTGGGAAGCTGATTAAGCCTTGTGGGCTGTTTCGTTTTTCGAGTATCTCGTCTTGATGTATGTTTGAGACAAGCCTTACGATTAAGAGGGATTTTAGAAAGGTTGTGTAATGAAACCTGAAACTTTTTTAAGCAGAGTTCCGCGTGACCAACTTGACGTATCGATGCAAGCCGCATTTGATCGATCAATTGCGATGCATGAAGACGCAACTTTTGTTGAAGTCATGGGACATGCGCCGGCTCTATATGACTGGTATCAAAATGATTTCTATAAAAAGCTTTTCTATGGAAGTTCGCTACCAAATACTCTTCTGGAGCTAGTCAGATTACGTTTGGCAAATTTGCATGGATGCGCCTTCTGCAATCGGAACAATACCGCTGCTGCTCTGCTTGCTGGCATCAAACAAATTCAGATTGATGCTTTACCCAATTTCGAGAATGGTCCTTTTACGGCGAGCGAAAAGGCCGCTTTAGCACTCGCAGATGAAATGGCGCTGACTAATCCAAAGGGCCGAATTGATGCGTCTCTTCACTCACGTTTAAAACCTTATTTTACAGATGGCCAACTGGTAGAACTAGGAGTCATAATGGCCGTCTTATGCGGGATGGCAAAAATGATATTTGCTTTTGACCTTGTGGAAAAGGAAGAGAGCTGTCCGTTTATACCTTGAAACTTTTGTAGTTAAAGCCTTGAAAGTCAGTTAGTTCTTGGGCAAATAAAAACCCCACCATTTCTGACGGGGTTTTTATAGTTAATTCGATTTAGAGATCGAAATAAAGTTCGAACTCAGCTGGATGTGGACGCAAGCGAACGTAATCAACTTCGTTCTTACGCTTGAATTCAATCCAAGTTTCGATTAGATCTTCAGCGAATACGCCGCCCTTGGTGAGGAACTCATGATCTTTTTCGAGGCTATCAAGAACTTCACCAAGTGAACCCGGAACCTGAGGAATTGCAGCAGCTTCGGCGCCTTCTAGTTCGTAGAGGTCCTTATCAACTGGAGCAGGTGGTTCGATCTTATTTAGAATTCCATCGAGACCAGCCATCAACATTGCTGCGAAGGCTAGGTATGGATTTGATGATGGATCTGGGCAACGGAACTCAATGCGCTTTGCCTTTGGATTCGAGCCAGTAATTGGGATACGAATACAAGCAGAACGGTTACGAGCTGAGTAAACCAAGTTAACTGGTGCTTCATAACCTGGAACTAAGCGACGGTAAGAGTTAACAGTTGGGTTTGTAAACGCTAGTAATGATGGAGCGTGCTTTAGCAAGCCACCGATATACCAACGTGCCATATCTGAAAGATCGCCGTAGCCATCGCCGAAGAACAGTGGCTTGCCATCTTTCCAAAGTGATTGGTGAACGTGCATTCCGGAACCATTGTCACCAAATAGTGGCTTTGGCATGAAGGTTGCAGTCTTGCCACCTTCCCAAGCTACGTTACGAATGATGTACTTGAACTTCATTACATCATCGCCAGCTTGCAGAATGTCGCTGAAGCGATAGTTAATTTCCATTTGTCCAGCGGTACCAACTTCGTGGTGTGAACGCTCTACTAGAAGTCCGGCGCGACCAAGTTCCATAACCATCTCATCGCGAAGATCTGCGAATTGATCGGTTGGTGAAACTGGGAAATATCCGCCCTTTATGCGAGTGCGGTATCCGCGGTTTGGTGTGCCATCAGCATCGTATTCAACGCCGGTGTTCCAAGCGCCTTCATAAGATTGAATCTCATGATAAGCCTCATTGATACCAGTCTTGAAGCGAACGCTATCGAAAACATAGAACTCAGCTTCTGG
>CANLAY010000038.1 GCA_947488635.1 Candidatus Nanopelagicaceae bacterium | reverse complement strand
AGCGGGCCATAGAAATTTCCGGGTGTGGCCAGGATTCCTAAGTTAGCCAGCCAAGAGACTGAATCCCAATCGCTTTCCTTTCGAGTACACCAGATATACAGGCCAGCATCTGAGAATTCGATTTCAAATCCAGCTGCTTTAAGGGCTGGTGCTAATTTTGCCCGGCGGGCGTTATAGCGTGCTCGCTGTTCAGCGACATGTGTTTCATCGCTTAATGCAACTGTCATTGCTTTTTGGATTGGTAGCGGCACCATCATGCCTGCGTGCTTACGGACTTCGCGGATGCGGGCAATTAAATCTTTATCGCCAATCAAGAATGCGCCACGGTAACCAGCCATCGAAGATCTCTTTGATAGTGAATGGACCGCCAAAACGTTGTGGTTATTACCGTTGGTGTATTGCAAAATCGAAGTAGGGGCAGCGGTGTCGCCAAATTCCAAATAACACTCATCAGAGACCAAGATTGAATTATTCGCACGAGCCCATTCAATGGCAGCTAAATATTCTTGATCACTATGCACCCGACCAGTTGGATTAGCCGGTGAATTAACCCAAGTTAAATCAGCTTGTGGCCAGTGTTCTGGGCTGATCGCAACCGCCGCCTCGCTAGCACCTGCCAGGATCGCACCCACTCGATAAGTTGGATATGCAATCTCTGGAAAGTTAACCGACTTTGATTGCAAAAGTTTAGGCAGCCACGCGACCAATTCTTTCGAACCAATTACCGGCAGGACATCGAAATCACCGGTTGCTTTTAATTTATTTTTTGCCCAATTAGTAATCGCAGCGCGCAGTTCTGGAGTTCCAGCAGTTACTGGATAGCTTGGTGAATTTGAACTTTCGCGCAGAACTTCTTGAATGAATTCGGGTGTCGCATCTACCGGCGTGCCCTGCGATAAATCGATGATGCCACCTGGATGCGCTCGTGCAATTTCACCATAAGGAGCAAGTGCATCCCATGGGAAATCTGGCAGCTTCAGTTGAGAACTTTTCTATTCAGGCTTTGCTGGCATAGCTACCACTGTGGCGTGATCAGTATTGGTATGGCCAACTTTGCTGGCACCGCCAGGGGAACCAATCTCAATAAAGAACTCAGTGTTGACCTTGCCGAACTCTTGCCACTTTGCAGGAACATCATCTTCATAATAAATAGCTTCAACTGGGCAAACTGGTTCGCAAGCGCCGCAGTCAACGCACTCATCAGGTTGGATATAAAGCATGCGAGAACCTTCGTAGATGCAATCAACCGGGCATTCTTCGATGCAAGACTTATCTTTAACATCAACACAAGGTTCAGCAATAATGTACGTCACGAAAAATCCTCCATCTGGATAGCTACTGCGGTGAATTGTAATACCTACTGAGGTTTGAGGTGCCTTTTAACAACCGCGGTTCCACTGGCACCTTTTGGAGAGGAATTTTTTGGATAGACGATTATCGTTAAGCCATGGAAACCCAGCCACTCCCGCTTGAGCGCATCGGTCAACGGTTTTCGATTAGGTTGCACGACCCAGCAGGTGGATATCGAGATGTTGTAGGTCACTTGAAAAGTGCGACCAGCTTAATTAATCGCAAAGGTCAGGAAATTTCCTTTGACCCAGAACAGATCTTCGTTTGGCGCGAAATAGTCGAACGCCCGAACTTGGCCGGTAAAGGTGCTCCCCTGACTCTTCGAGTCCTTGAGTTAGATCAAATCTGCAATCTAACTTGGCCAGCAACTGAGGAATTGGAAAACTCCGGTTGGCTTATGCGCGCAGCTGATGGTGTAACTAACCGCGCTAATTCGGTTCTTCCACTTGTAGCAAATCTAGAAGCCGGCGCATTGACGGATTTTGCCGAAAAACTCAGCACGGCTCAAGAGTTTTATAAAGATAGAAACTTGCCTACGATTTTTCAAGTGGCACTTCCCACTTGGCAAGTCCTATCTGACAAATTGCGATCAATTGGCGCGGTCGAAACAATTCATGGCAACACTATGGTGACTGACTTAACCTCGGCTAAACAAATTCTTCCAACTGGATTTGAAATTTCGCAATCAGAACAATTCAGTAGCCCATGGTTGTCGTTACAGCCAACGCCAGGAATTGAAAAAATCTTATCTGGCTGTGCTGCCACGTATTTAACGATAGTTAAAAACGGTCAAGCAATTGCCACTTGTCGTATTGCATTAGCAAAAGGTTGGTCCTCATTAACTCGAGTATATGTTCACCAGGATTTTCGTGGGCAAGGTTTAGGAAAAGTTATTGTGGCAGCTGCGCTAGAAGCCAGCTTCGAGCAAGGTGCAACAAAGGCGCTGCTGCAAGTTGAAGCAAGTAATGCCATCGCTATTGGAGTTTATGAATCTTTAGGATTTAATTTTCATCATGAGTACTCTTATTTGGAATTGAAATAAAATGCTTAAAATTTATGACACTCAAAGTCGCGCCACAAAAGAGGTAGTTAGCACTGCTGATGAAGTCACAATTTATTGCTGTGGCCCTACGGTCTACCGTGATGCGCACGTTGGAAATTTACGAACATTTCTCTTATCTGACTTGATTCGCAGAACTCTAGAAATACAGGGCAAGACCGTTAATTTGGTGCAGAACATTACCGATGTTGGGCACATGGCTGAAGATGTTAACCCACAGGACAAGATGCTTGCTCAAGCAAAGTTAGAGGCGATTGATCCTTTTGAAATTGCTCGCAAATATGAGGCAAATTTTCATACTGATCTAGCCCTCCTAAATATAAAACCAGCAAGAAGCTATCCACGCGCAAGTGAGTCAATTGAATTAATGCATAAATTAATTGCCAAATTGATCGAACTTAGCCATGCCTACGTTGGTTCTGATGGGTCGGTTTATTTCGCAGCTGAAAGTTTTGCCAGTTACGGCGCGATTAGCGGTAACCGCTTGAAAGATTTAAAGCCTGGCCACCGTTACGAATACACAGATGAAGGTGGCAAACGTTTCCATGCTGACTGGGCGCTTTGGAAAGCTGCCGGCGATCGCACCGAGATGGTTTGGGATTCTCCTTGGGGCATCGGCTTTCCTGGTTGGCACATCGAATGTTCAGCTATGTCACTTGATTTACTCGGCGATGAAATAGATATTCACGTTGGCGGAATAGATCTTCGTTTCCCGCATCATGAAAATGAACGTGCTCAAACTAACTCTGTTACCGAACTAGAGTCGGTAAAACTTTGGGTGCATGGCGAACATTTGCTTTTTGAAGGGCGCAAGATGGCCAAGAGCACTGGAAATGTGGTCTTACTTAAGGATCTTGTCGAACGAGGGTATGACCCACTTTCGCTTAGATTTTGTCTGCTAGAGAATCGATATCGCTCTCAGATGGATCTAACTTGGGATTCAATAGCGGCAGCAAATGCCACGCTAAAGAGATGGCGCCGTAGTGGTTTTGGGAAAGCTGCCAATTACCGACCAGATGTGCCAACTCTCGAAGCGTTAAACAATGATTTAGATACGCCACGAGTAATGCAGCGCTTGCGTAGCGTTGAAAAAGATTCGAATTTATCTGATGCGCAAAAAGCTGCGATATTTACTTTTGCCGATCAAGTTTTAGCTCTTGATTTAGGACGAGATCTAATCGTGCCCGAACTACCTGCTGAGTTAGCGCGATTATTGGCAGATCGTGAAATTGCGCGCAGCGCTAAGAATTGGAGCGAGAGTGATCGCTTGCGAATTGAGTTAGAAAACGCTGGCCTGGTAATTAACGACACTGCCGATGGACAGGAATGGGACTTGCGTTAAATCGGTAATAAAATTGCCAGTACCAAGGCAAAAGTTCCCAGCAGAATAAGCAGTGAACCCGCTAAGTCTCCTTGAATTAACAACTCGCCACCAACTCCAAGAGTTGCACCTTGAACAACTACAACTAACCAAGCGCCGGCTGCGATAACTTTGAATTTTCGCAATCTCCAAGTTCTTCCGACCGCCCAGATACCTACGATGGTTGCAACTAAACCGAGTATTAAGCCCAACGGAAAAAGTAATAAGTGCAGCAAGGTGGCACTGGCGCCAAGTAGAGCACCTACTAATGCGGCATAAAATAACTTCATCAGTTACAAAACTATTCCTGCGAATAGATCTGTTTCGCGACCATCGCTGTTAAAGGGTTCGTGAGCATCGCCTTTAACTAATGAGTAGTACTCATGGCCCCAAACCTGCAGGCCTAACTGATTTGAGAGAGCAAAGAACGGGCCATCTAATTCGATTTGAGTTGCATGCGCTGCCATTGCAGCCATTTTTGCATCAACGTATTCATTTGCATCAACCGCTGCAGTTACTAATTCATCAGCTTTAGCAAACGGCAAATCATCCACACTTTCGGCGCCGAAGAATGAAGAGCCGACTTCTTTCATCGCTGCAATGCCATTAGCCAATACCGACTTAGGTGTGGCATTCCAATAAATTTTAGAAATTTGCCACTCAGTTGCTAGTTCCGCGGCTCGCATTGCGACTTTGTGGGCTTGGATGTGGTCTGGATGACCGTATCCACCAATTTCATCGTAGGTAATCAAGATATGTGGCTTTACCTCATGAATTATTTCCACTAATAAGTTTGCTGCAGAATCAAGATCAGCCTGCCAGAAACACTCTGGGCGATTATTTGGTTCAGTGCCCATCATGCCGCTGTCACGGAACTTAACTTTGTCTTCGCCTAAGAATCGGTGATCGGTGATGCCAAGTGCTTTCATAGCAGCTGCTAATTCAAGTACCCGATGATCACCCAATTGATCAGTATCGTGCGCCGCGAAATGTGCTAATTCGGGAACTAAAACTTCGCCCTCTTCACCACGAGTGCACGTAACTAAAGTTACTTCTGCGCCCAGGGCTGCATACATCGCCATAGTTGCACCATTGTTAATGGTTTCATCATCTGGGTGTGCGTGGACCAGAAGTGCGCGGTAACCCTGATACGGCTGAGTCATTAATAAACCGGCAATGAAGTGTCGATTTGTTTAGCCCAAGCGAGTACGCCACCGCTTACATGTGTGGCATCAGCAAAGCCAGCGCCCTTCAAGATCGCTAAGCACTCAGCTGATCGCACACCAGACTTGCAGTGCAAAATAATCGGCTTATCTTGTGGCAGATTAGTTAGCGCTGTGCCATCTAGGAAACCTTGCTTCGGAATTAAAGTAGATCCTGGAATTCGCACGATCTCAAATTCACTTGGCTCGCGCACATCGATTAGGAAGAAATTCTCACTTTTATCTATCTTGCTCTTTAAGTCAGAAACCGAGATGGTCGAGTCTTTAACTGCAACTTCAGCCGCATCAGATAGAGCCCCACAGAACGCTTCATAATCCTGCAAAAGTGCAGTCTGCGTCGGGTTCTCTGAACAAATTGGGCAGTTCGGATCTTTGCGTACCTTGATTTTGCGATAACTCATTTCGAGTCCGTCATAAATCATCAGTGAACCAATTAGTGGTTCGCCGATTCCGGTAACAACTTTAATTGCCTCAGTTGTTTGAATTGAACCAATTGATGCACAGAGCACTCCAAGCACACCGCCTTCAGCACAACTTGGAACCATTCCTGGAGGTGGTGGTTCTGGATATAAGCAGCGGTAGCACGGACCATATTCGGCCCAGAAGACACTGGCTTGCCCATCAAAACGATAGATAGAACCCCACACATAAGGTTTCTTTAAAAGTACGCAGGCATCATTTACCAAGTAGCGGGTGGCAAAATTATCTGTGCCATCAACGATGATGTCGTACTGCGCAAAGATTTCCATGACATTTGAAGTATCTAGTCGAGTCTCATGCAAAACTACATTCACATATGGGTTGATCTCTGCAATTTTTTCTTGCGCACTCTTTGCTTTACTCTTACCAATATCTGATTGGCCATGAATAATCTGGCGTTGTAAATTTGATTCATCAACTGTGTCGAACTCGGCAATTCCAATTGTGCCCACACCAGCAGCAGCTAGATACATAATCGCTGGTGAACCTAAACCGCCAGCTCCAACGCAGAGAACCTTGGCATTCATTAATCGCGCTTGGCCTGCCATTGCAAGGTCCGGAATGATTAAGTGGCGGCTATAGCGACGAACTTCATCGACAGTTAGCGCGCGACCAGGTTCTACTAAAGGTGGAATCTTCATCTCTATCGCCTTTTTGCTGCTCAATTGGTAAACCGATTATGGGGTTATTCTGCCGTAGAACGACGCTCGGTTGCTAATTGCAATACGTTCGCGAAAAACATGAGAGGTGTAATTTCCTAGATTTGCCTCTAGCATTGGCTAAATGAGCACAACAGATGCACGTGATAACAAGCCGCGTTTACCTCGCGACGAACGACGGGCTCTTTTGCTCTCGGCAGCCCTTGAAGTCTTTACTGCCGCGGGTTACCACAGCGCTGCGATGGATGAAATTGCCGACCGAGCTGGCGTAAGTAAGCCGGTTCTCTATCAGCATTTTCCATCAAAGCTAGAACTTTATTTAGCGGTATTAGATTTACATATCGACTCACTAGTTTTCCAGATTCAACGTGCAATTGCAGCGAACACCGAAAATGCTGATCGCGTTCGTGCAACCGTAGATGCTTACTTTGATTTTATTGAAAGTGAAGGCGAAGCATTCCGCTTGCTTTTTGAAAGTGATATGAATGTCGAACCTGCCGTTCATGAGCGATTGAATCGCATGACTTATGACTGCGCAGCAGCTATTAGCGCCGTGATCTCAATCGAGACTGGTTTGACACAAGAGGCATCAATGCTGCTCGGAGTTTCACTCATTGGATCAATTCAAGTCGGTGCACGACATTGGCTTGATCGAGATAGCAAATTATCGCGGGAACAGGCGGCTCGTTTAATCGAGAGTTTGATGTGGCGCGGGGTCTCAGGTTTCCCGTTAGGCAACAACTGAAGTAATCCCGTAGGATTGCCCCATGGCAACAAAGAAAACTGAAACTGTCCAAAAATCAGAGGTCCGCATTGCGGTCGCAAATGTAAGTAGCGATCTTGCTTTCGAAAGCCCTGCGACCCCGGCTGAAATCTCAGCTGCTGTTAGCGCGGCAATTAGCACCGGAACTCCCTTGGTCTTAAAAGATGTCCGCGGTCGCACCATCATGGTGCCAGCTGATCGAATTGGTTTTGTAGAAATTGGCGAACAAACCGAGCGACGCGTCGGTTTCGGCTCCCTCTAACGTGACCATCACTTTCGCTGATCTACCGTTACGTAAATCAACAATTGATGCGCTTAATGCGCATGGTTTTACTTCACCATTTCCAATTCAAGAAGCAGTTCTTCCAATCGCGCTCTCTGACGGCGATGTTATTGGCCAAGCTAAAACTGGCACTGGCAAGACTTTAGGTTTCGGTATTCCAATTATTGAGCGCATCATCGCGCCTCTTGATTCCGAATGGGATGACCTTGAATTTAAAGGTCAACCACAAGCACTAGTAGTTGTGCCAACGCGCGAACTTTGTATTCAGGTAACTAAAGATATTGCTGAGCTAGTTGGCAATCGCAGAATTCGGGTTCTTGCGGTTTACGGTGGTCGCGCATTTGAACCACAGATCGAAGCGCTAGAGCAAGGCGTTGAAATTGTGGTCGGAACTCCCGGTCGACTCCTTGATCTATATCGCCAAGGTCAACTAAAACTTAAGAATGTTTCTCGCTTAGTCCTAGATGAAGCCGATGAAATGCTAGATCTGGGTTTCTTGCCAGATGTCGAAAAGATCTTCACTAGCACTCCTAATCGCCAACAAACGATGTTGTTCTCGGCAACTATGCCTGGCGATATCATCGCTCTTGCACGTCGCTTCATGAATCAGCCAGTACATATTCGTACCCAAGATAATGAAGATGAAGGCGCAGTAGTTTCCAAGATCGAGCAACATGTTGTGCGCGCTCATGCGCTAGATAAAATTGAAATGTT
>CANLAY010000037.1 GCA_947488635.1 Candidatus Nanopelagicaceae bacterium | reverse complement strand
TTAGCGAAATCCGGTTTGATTCCGGTGCTGTCCCGCAACTGTAAAGATCGCAAGATCTAAGCCAGGTCGCCTGGCGTGACGCCGAAAGTGTTATCCAACCTCGGAGGAAGGTTGGGCCTTTACGCGGAACTATTCGTTTAATTGCCCCCTTTCTCCCTCAAAAATCTTGAGGGAGTATTTTTATGTTTAAAAGGTTTACTCGACCGACTGCACTTTTGGTCACAGCGTTATTACTTGCTCCGCTTTCACCAGTTAGCGCAGCATCTACGGCAACAAAATATCCATTAATTATTTTATCTGGTGGATACTCAACAACAATTTCTAAAAAACCAACTCGTATTATTTCCCTTTCGCCAAGTGCGACTGAATCACTATTTGAAATCGGCGCTGGTAAACAAGTGTTGGCTGTTGACTCACTTTCGAATTTTCCCAAGTCAGCTCCGATTACTGAGCTGAGTGCATTTGAGCCAAATGTTGAAGCAATCGTTGCACTGAAGCCAGATCTGGTTGTCTTGTCAGTCGATGCCATGAAATCTCTGGTGGTCAAAGAAGCACTCGAAAAATTAAAGATCCCGGTGCTGATGGAGAAAGCACCCGAGACCTTAGCTCAGGCATATAAAGAAATTGAAGTGCTTGGCGCAGTAACTGATCACACCTCAGAGGCCAAGAAAGTAACTTTCAAAATGGCAGCGCTAATTAAATCGATTATCAACCGAACCAAAAAAACTGTCAAGATAACTTTCTTCCATGAGCTCGATAACACGCTTTATTCAGTTACCTCCGATACTTTCATCGGCAAGGTCTATAAGGACTTTGGCCTGATTAATATCGCAGATAAGGCTGCTGGGGCTGATTCTTATGGCTATCCGCAACTATCGGCTGAATATTTATTAAAGACTGATCCAGATGTTATTTTCTTGGCAGATGCTGAATATGGCGAAAGTGCAGCTACGGTAAAGGCACGCGCTGGTTGGTCTGGCATTACAGCTGTTACCAAGAAGAATGTTTTTGCGCTACCAAATGATATTCCTTCTAGATGGGGGCCACGACTTGTTGATTTCTATCGCTACGTTGCCGCGTCCCTTGCAAAGGTGAAGAAGTAAGTAAATGAAGAAGAATCAGATCGATCGCGTGTGGCGTTGGCAGATTACTGCCAGCGCCGCCGCGGCGTTACTGATTGCTTGTTTACTTGCCGTGAGCTTTGGTCCAGTTAATTTGAACTTCGGTTCAATCATCAGAACTTTATTGGGGCTACCTAACGGCTTAGAAAATGAAGACCGCACCTTGTTGCTTGAGTTGCGATTACCGCGAGTTGTTTTAGGTGCGCTAGTTGGCGCAGCTCTTGCAACAAGTGGTGCGGTTTATCAAAGCGTTTTTAGAAACCCCCTTGCTGATCCGTATTTACTTGGCACCGCATCAGGGGCCGGCCTCGGTGCCACGATTGCCATTACTAACGGCGGTGGAGACCTACATGCCCTGCTACCAATCTTTGCATTCTTAGGTGGCGTGCTTGCAGTGGGCGCTACTTTCTTAGTGGCAGGCAGGCTGTTTGCCGATCCCAGCACTTTGTTATTAGCCGGTATTGCAGTTGGCTCTTTTGCAACAGCCTTTCAAACTTATTTGCAACAGCGCAACAGCGCCGCCTTGCGTCCGGTGTATTCCTGGATTCTGGGCGAGCTAACAGTTGCCAATTGGGATGTAGTTAAGTGGGCTGGCTTTTATATTCTCATCGCCCTATTCATATTAATTCGTATTTCTAAAGTTCTTGATGCGCTGATGCTAAGTGATGAAGAAGCCTATTCCTTAGGGGTTTCACCTCAGAAAATCCGCCTGATTGCCGTTGCTGCAGCGACTTTAGCTACGGCCACAGCAGTATCTGCCAGTGGTTTGATCGGCTTCGTGGGAATCGTGGTTCCGCACTTAGTTAGGGGTTTAACCAAGCGGGCTACAAACCGATCTCTACTTTCGATTGCCTTTGTGGGAGCTGCGTTTCTAGTGATTGCCGACCTTGGTGCACGCACATTGCTCTCACCAGCAGAGCTACCTATTGGAGTTATTACCGCATTTGTTGGTGCACCATTCTTCTTATTCGTTCTACGAGCTCGCAATCGAGGTAGCCAGTGATTAATATCGAAAATCTCTCAGTGCGGTTTGATAATGCTGAAGTTTTGCAATCAATTAATTTGGATATTCCAGAAGGGACCTGGAGCTGCTTAGTAGGCCCTAACGGCGCAGGTAAGACAACGCTGTTACGCACCATGCTTGGTATGCAATCATATTCAGGATCGATTAAATATAACGATCGAGAGATTGCTAAGAACAAATCACTAAACATCGCCTTCGTTCCACAACGTCCATCAATTCCAGCGGCCATGAGTGTGGCTGAATACGTGATGTTGGGTCGCGCCAAGTTAGATGGTTGGGGCAAAGAGAGTGCACATAGTCGCAGTATTGTTCATGAGATGTTAGAAGCAACTCAACTATTAGGTATGCAGAGCCAGTTGGTAAATACGCTTTCCGGTGGAGAAATGCAGCGAGTGTTAATCGCGCGTGCCCTAGTTCAAGAACCCGAAGTCATGTTGCTCGATGAACCAACCAGTGCTCTTGATCTACATCATCAGATTTCAGTACTCAACAAAGTTGAAGAGATTAAAGCAACTGGCGTCACCATTATTTCAACGATGCATGACATCACCTTGGGTGCTATGTATGCAGAGCGAATCATCATCATGCAAAGTGGCCGAGTTCTACTAGATGGTGAATCACAATCCGTTATTCACTCACCCGAACTACGTAGCGCATTTGATGATCGCATCAGCGTGCATAAGCTTGAAAATGGTCGACCAGTAATCATCGCCGCTAAGCGTGACGTTACGATTTAAATCTAAATTCAATCAGTCGTGGTGTTGACCTGATTTATGTTTAAAGCGACCCATGAATTCATCCTTTAGATCAAAGAAGTGACCAGTCTTAAGGGCTGCTCGCATCTGATCAACTAACCGCACTACGAAACGTTCGTTATGAATTGTGGCAAGTGTTGCTGCAATCATTTCTTTGCCGTGGAATAAGTGGTTTAGATATGCGCGGGTGTAGTTAGTGCAGGTGTAGCAATCACATTGACTATCAATCGCGTTGAAATCTCGCTTGTATGTGGCATTAGTTAAGTTATAGCGGCCAGTCATTGTGTAGACCGCACTTGACCGAGCAATTCTTGATGCGAGTACGCAATCGAAAGTATCGATACCGCTTTCAACCCCCACAAATAGATCTTCTGGGGCGCCAATACCAAGTAAATGCTTAGGTTTTTCTTCGGGCAGTTCGCTATTTACCCATTGCACAATCGTGCCCAGTGAATCTTTATCTAGCGCTCCACCAATTCCGAAACCATCAAATGAAATCCCCGATGATTCAAGTGAACCTAAATCTTTGGCAGCTTTACTACGCAAGTCTTCATACTGGGCGCCTTGAATAACGCCAAAGAGCGCTTGGTATGGCTTATCGGCTCGCTCAATTGTTAGTCGGTTATGTTCATCTAGACAACGAATTGCCCAGGCATAAGTACGTTCCATTGCACGCTCTTGATAGCCGCGAGTGTTATGCAAAGTAGTGCATTCATCGAAGGCAAACATTACGTCGGCGCCAATTTGATGCTGAATCTGCATCGAAACTTCTGGGGTAAAACGATGCATCGAACCATTTAAATGTGATTTGAAAGTAACACCTTCGTCATCGACATGAGCTAAGCGTTGCTTGTTATCAGCAATTACATCATCGGCGCGAAAAGTCTTGGAGTCCATCGCTAGGACTTTCTTAAAGCCCACACCAAGTGATAAAACTTGAAAGCCACCGCTATCGGTAAAGGTAGGGCCATTCCAGTTCATAAACTTTGATAAGCCGCCAGCTGCATCAAGAATTTCTGGACCTGGCTGTAAGTAGAGGTGGTAAGCATTTGCTAGAAGAGCTTGGGCTCCTAGTTCGCGCATTGCTTCAGGCAGCACCGATTTAACTGTGGCTTTGGTGCCTACTGGAATGAAGGCAGGTGTTTCTACAACCCCATTTGGGGTGGTTAGCGTGCCAGTTCGGGCAAAGGAATTCTCAGCCGACTTCTCGATCTCGAACTTGAAACCGGGGCTTGCATTGCTAGACATGAAAGGTATTGTCGCAGAGTTACCAGATCTCTACTCTCTCGCTTTCGGCCAGCCATAATTTGTCGCCTTCGGTAACTTCAAAGGCATCATAAAAGTCCTTGAGATTGGCAACGATGGCGTTGCAGCGGAACTCATTAGGGGAATGCGGATCTGTTGCAATACGACGACGTAACTCTTCGGCACGCACTTTTCCGCGCCAAGCTTGCGCATAAGATAAGAAGAAACGTTGTTCGCCCGTTAAACCATCAATTACCGGCGCTTGAGCGCCCGTTAGAGCCAATTTATAGGCTTTAAATCCAATTGCTAACCCACCAAGGTCGCCAATGTTTTCTCCGACCGTTAGCGCCCCGTTTACATGGATATCTGGGGTCTGTTCTGGAAAGAGTGCATCAAATTGTTTAATCAACATATTGGCGCGTTTTTCAAATTCGCTGCGATCACTCGGCGTCCACCAATCGATCATGTTGCCATCGCCATCGAATTTAGAACCTTGATCATCAAAGCCATGGCCGATCTCATGTCCGATAACTGCCCCAATCGCGCCGTAATTTGCCGCCATATCAACTGCTAGATCAAAGAAAGGTGGCTGCAGGATCGCTGCTGGAAAGACGATCTCGTTTTGGATCGGATGGTAATAAGCATTTACAGTCTGCGGGGTCATCAGCCATTCCGTTTTATCAACTGGCTTACCGATTTTGGCCAGTTCTAGATCGCGGGCAAATTTGGTAATCCGGCCAATATTTTCAAATAGACCATCGCGCTTAATTGTTAACGCCGAATAATCGCGCCACTTGTCGGGATAGCCAATCTTTGGCGTGAACTTAGCTAACTTATCTAGCGCCTTCGCTTTGGTCTCTGGGCTCATCCAGGAGAGCTCGCTAATGCTGATGCGGTATGCCTCAATCAAATTAGCCACGAGATCTAACATCGCAACTTTGGCGCCTGCCGAAAAATGGCGCTGCACATAAATTGAGCCAATAGCTTCGCCAAGTGCGCCTTCGACAAAAGAAATTGCGCGCTTCCAACGAACTCGAATTTCTGGGGTGCCCGATAAAGTCTTGGCATAGAAATCAAAGTTTTGGTTTACAAATTCTTCCGGCAGATAAGCAGCAGCACCAGAAATCAACTGCCATTTCATCCATGCCTGCCAAGGCTTGGGCTCGAAATTTTCTAGGATGGCAGATAGCCCCGCAAAAAATGGTGGCTGTTGAACAACTACCTCGGCAAAGGCCGATTTTGGAATCTGGCTGTGCTCCAGCCAAGTGGCCCAATCAAAGTGTGGGGCTAGGGCGCAGAGTTCGGCAAAGGTCGTCTTGTTATAGGTCAGCTCAACATCGCGATCTTTTACTTGATCAAAATGATGTGAAGCAATCTGAGCTTCGAGACCATAAATCGCATCGGCTAACTCGGCGCCGCCATCTATCTGGGCAAGTGCGAACATCTTGGCCACATGGACTTTAAAGGCCTGGCGAATTTCTTCGTATTGTTCTTCGCGATAGTAAGCCTCGTCGGGAAGTGATAATCCGCCTTGTCCCAGATAAACAATATTCATTCCAGAGTTTTTAGCATCGCCATAAATACCCAGCCCAAACGCGCCACCTAATCCACGCATTTCCAGATCTGCCATCACCTTAATAAATTGATCACGAGTTTGGATTGCATCGATGGCGGCAAGATCTTCCAGCAGGGGAGTGATGCCAGCTCTGGCAATTGCTTCGGTATCTAAGAAGCAGTCATATAAATCGCGAATCTTCTGGGCATTGCCATCGCCTTTGGCGGTCTCAATGATTTCGCGAACCTGAGCTTCGGCCGCTAAGTGAAGCGTGTAAAAAATTCCATCGGATGCGCGATCTTGCGGGATCTCATGGTTTTTTAGCCAGGTGCCATTGAAGTACCGAAAGAGGTCATCTTGCGGACGAAAAGTGTTATCGATATGAGAGTTATCGATTCCGCTTGCTGGTTGCTTTTCAATATCTAGTGGCTTAGCAATTGGATTAGTCATGGTTTCCCTTGCTCGTTTAAAGTGGCTTTAAAAGTAGTTGAAGCTTCAACATTTAATCTACACTTAACCCTATGGCACTAGAAAAATCTCCTCAAGGTGAAAAGCCCATCAGCGCAGCAAATAAAGGCGAACCCAATTGGCTGACCCCAACCGAGATGGCTGCTTGGCGTAGATATATTGTGGCTAGTCGTCGATTGCTCGAAGCGTTAGATACTGATTTAGATCAACATGATTTATCGATGGCAGATTATGAAATCTTGGCCCAATTAAGTGATGCCCCAGATCGCCGCATGCGCATGGCTGAATTGGCTGAAATTGCCATGCTCTCGCGCTCACGTCTTTCACATCGCATGAAGGTAATGGAAGAAGCCGGTTGGGTTCGGCGCGAAGCTTGCCCAGATGATAAACGTGGCTTCTTTGCAGTTATGACTACCAAAGGTTGGAAAGCAATTGTGGCTGCTGCCCCGGATCATGTGGCAAGTGTTAGATCAAGATTTGTAGATAAGTTAAGCAAGGCTGATCAAATAGTTTTAGCCGAAATATTTGAACGGGTAGGAAATGGCTTAAGAGATGAGATTAAGTAACTCGTTAGATTGAAAAACTGCACAAAAAAATCCCCGCCACATAAAGTGGCGGGGATTTTTAATTGTTGATGACTACTTCTTCTTAGCAGCCTTCTTGCGGCGCTTTGGAGCAGCCTTCTTAGCAGCTGGCTTAGCAGCTGCCTTCTTGCGACGCTTTGGAGCAGCTGGCTTAGCAGCTGCCTTCTTGCGACGCTTTGGAGCAGCCTTCTTAGCAGCTGCCTTCTTGCGACGCTTTGGAGCGGCTTTCTTAGCAGCTGGCTTAGCAGCTGCCTTCTTGCGACGCTTTGGAGCGGCTTTCTTTGCAGCAGCTGGCTTAGCAGCTGCCTTCTTGCGACGCTTTGGAGCGGCTTTCTTTGCAGCAGCTGGCTTAGCAGCTGCTTTCTTACGCTTCTTTGGGGCTGCTGCTGGTTTAGCAGCTGCCTTCTTGCGCTTCTTTGGAGCAGTTTTCTTTGCTGCGGCCACGTGTTACTCCTATCGGAATGGTTCGGATCCGTCACCCAAACCTGTTCGTGGATAAGCGTGACAGGTAAATGAAAAAAATGCCAACATTTTGCATAAATAAATTGGTGCGTGTCGCAAATACTTTTTTTGATTTATTTATGCGTTATCGCAATTTTTGCGAATTATTTTCAAATCGCAATTATTGAAATTATTTATGAAAGCATTGAAATGTAAGATGGAAATTATTCTTTACCCATTTTTGCCCGTTTTATGCGCTCAGCAACTGCAAATTCGTTGGTTTGGACATCATATTTTCGGAATTTGACCATGAAAATTCCCAAAATTCCGACAATTGCCATGCAGATAACACCGCCAGAAGTTACCGAGATACTCAGGCTAGTAACACTGGCCATGCCAGCAGCACGCATTTGCCCTGCCAATGGACCGACTGAATATGACAATAATTCGATTCCAGCTAACCGACCTCGGTATTCATCGGGGATTGTTTGGTTCCAGATGTTGCCGCGAAAGAGAGCACTGACCATATCGGCGGCGCCGGCTGCTGCTAAGAAAATCAAAACCAGAATCAGCGAGTTAGATATTCCGGCTAAGGCAATGGCTGCGCCCCAACCGAGCGCCCCCCAGATAACTGCTCGACCATGGAAGCGATATGTCGTGGTCCATTTACTAGTCAAAGTAATTGCGACGGCGCCAACTGTGCCGGCGGCATAAAACATTCCCAGTGCCCAGGGCACGCCAAGCTGATCTGCCCAGAATGGAAACAGTGCATTCGGAAAGGCAAAGAACATCGCAGTTAAATCGATGAAGTAAGTTCCCAATAAATCTGGTCGCCCAAATGCGTATTGCACACCTTCCCAAAGTGAAGCCAGAGATGGCTTTTGGGCATCTTTACTACTTGGCACATTTCCA
>CANLAY010000036.1 GCA_947488635.1 Candidatus Nanopelagicaceae bacterium | reverse complement strand
TGGGCGGTCATAGGACAATCATCTCACCCTGATAGCGTTGCGCAATATGTGGGGCAGATCCAGTACAAAGAGAGCGAATTTAAGCATCGCACTACTTTCCGCTGCGTTGATTTCGACCTCTTTACTAGCACCTTCTGCGCAAGCTCAAGTTCGAGTTCGGCCGGCCACGGTATGGGGCCATACTTTTGCTGGTGATTCAGCACCTGCGGCTAATGCAACAACCTCAAAGAGTTCACCCTCTGCAAATTTAGAGAAGCTTTCAAAGTTTGCCATTACCTATAACTCATTTCCGATTTGGGCACGTGCTGAAATGCAAGCAGCGCTAGATACCTGGGCGGCAAATTTCAAATCTCCCGTTGATATAACTGTCACAGCTACCTGGGGCCGAAGTGCAAATAGTGACGTTCTTGGTAGCGCCCGCCCTGGAAGTTACTTTGCCGGATTCATTGGTGCACCTGATTCAACACTTTGGTATCCATCAGCACTTGCTAATGCGCTGGCTGGTAAAGATTTAGATCGCGATAACGCAGAGATAATTATTCAAGTTAATTCAACGGCTAATTGGAACGAGCGCGGTGACGATAAGCCACGCGCTACGGAATACGACTTGCAATCAGTAATTTTGCATGAGGTCGCACACGGATTAGGTTTCTTATCAGCTGATGTTTATGACAAATTTTTTGGATATGGAAGTATCGATCAACCAACTCCATTTGATGCATATATTCAAACTCCCGACGGACGTCGCTTGGCTGATATGCCAACACCATCTTTGGAGTTAGGAAAAGCCTTAACCGCGCCTCTTTATTGGATCGGCGAATATGGCAAGCGCGCTAATGGCGACGAGAAGATAAAAATGTATACGCCCGCAATATATGAACCAGGTTCATCGATTAGCCACTTAGATGAAGCCACTTATTCAAAGAGTGGCCCGGACGCGGTAATGACTCCAAATCTCTATGCGGGCGAAGTTTTCCACCAGCCTGGCCCACTTTTATTAGCGATGATGGAAGATATGCGCGTAAAACCACCAGTTGGTCTTGCCGTGAGCGTTCCTGATGCTCCTCGAAATGTTGAAGCGCTGATTGGAAATCAGAACGCGATAATTATCTTTGATCCACCAGCAAATGCACGAGCAGCACAAGTAACTGCTTATACAGTCAAGAACTTAAAGACATCACTGACAGTTAGTGGCACTAGTAGCCCAATAGTTGTTACTGGACTTAAAAATGGCACTCCCTATTCATTTGCTGTAAGCGCCCAAAACTCATTAGGTACCTCAGCCGAAGCTGTAACAAAATCAATAGTTCCACAAGCAGGTTGGAAAACAGCGCCCGTTGATTTAACAACTGATGGCCGAGATATTGCCAGTACTAATTTTAATGGAAAGCCAATAATAGTTTTTACTGATGCAGTAAAAGGCACCTTAAAGATTGCTAATTGGAATGGTTTAGTTTGGAAGAAAACTACGGTCGATGGTGCCGGCGGTAGTGCCGGTCGAACTAAAAATAAAGTAGCAGGACATATCTCGCTTTGCACCTCAGGAGTTGGCGTAAATCAGAAGCTACATATCTTCTATCCAGATGCAATAGATCGAGATCTGCGATATGCCCAATATGATGGCAAGACATTTACTTTTGAGGTTGTTGATGGCAACGGGCCGACAATTCAGAATTATGAAATTCCAGATCGGGTTCGCACTGCTAGCGACGTAAGCATCAGTAGTGCTTGCGCAATTACGCCAGCTGGAGTCTCAGTTTTCTACCGAGATGAGAGCCAAGGAATTCTGTTAGGTGCTACGAAGCGCTTAAACACCACGAAGTGGGTTTACGAACTAATTGATGGTGATCGTAAAACTGACAATCGCAGTACCGGCGATGTTGCCTTCCACTTAGCGGCCTACGTAAACAAGTCGACTACACACATAATTTATGATTCCGTCTTAGTTATAAATCAAAAACGTGAGATAACATCAGGTGAAGTAAGGTATGCAACTCGCAGCGGTGTCTCACCAAATAGCTGGAGCTATACAACTCTGGACCAAGCCGAAAACGGAATACCTGTTGCCGGTTTTGACGTGGCTATTGCGCCTGAAAAGGCCGGAATTCGTATGGTCTGGATTGCAGCTGGAGCTAATTCTGAGCTAGTTCCAAACCAAGTTAGAAGCACTTTTGTTGGAAAAACTAAGGAAATAGCCACAGCCAATATCGATAGCTATGGCACGCCAGGTGCACGGATATCTCTAGAAAATGGTGAACTAATCTTGAATTGCGAAATGCGACTTTGTTCAATGAATCTAGCGCTACCAAATAGCCCGATCCGCTTAGTTACTTCACGTCAAACCATTGAACCAGGTCATGGCATATTCATTACCATTGATAAGAAAAGATTTTTACTGGCGGCCCTAGATCGCCGAATCGCTTTTATATTTGCTTAAACTACTTGGTAGGTAAGCTGTAAATGGAACTGCCGGTGTAAACATAGAGACCAAAAGTTTTATTAAATTCCACCGAAATCGGTTGACCTAAGAATGAGTTGGTTGCAAGAACCTTTCCACTCTTATCAAATGTTTGTAGCGTTCCAGAACCCGCATTTTCATACGCAGCATAAGTTGTTGAACTGGCTCCATTAGCAACAGTTGCACTTGAGGTTGCTTTATATCTAACTGTCCAAGTTGGTTTCAAAGTTGCTCCAAACTTAGTAATCGTGGCAAGAGAGGTAGTTTTACTCTTTAAGTAGCCGCCGAATAGAAGTGAAGATGTAGCACTTGCCCAATTTCTAGTAGCCCCTTTTTCGCCACTTCTTATTGATTGCACAATCTTGGGTGTTGCATCAACTTTTACAATTAGACCATCACGAACTCCAATAGCTTTATTTCCTAAAAATAGTTCGGTGCCGCTACCGAGCAAAATACTGGTGCCATCACTGTTTCGAATCACTTTATCTACAGTTGTAGTTGTTTTGCCTACTCGTAGTGGTTTGCCAAATTTTCCTAATAAATCTGCCATTACAAACATTGAGCCAGCGGACTGCCAAGCAACTATTGAAATTCCGCTTTTATTAACGTTCAATGAAGTCGGCAGGACTGGCGCAGTAAGTGGTAGCTCATATCTACCGGCGCCACTTCCCGCACTGCTTACTTTCCAGAGGGTTAAGTTATTCAAATCAGGGCGAATTGCGCCTTCATCACCGATTACCACGCCATCAGGATTCGCAGCTGTCGGTGATGGGTTAGCAGCACCGGCAATCGCGATCGGGGCGGCAGAAGCACCTGCTAACCAGATATCTCCACTGGCATCTAGTGCGCCAGCTGAAATCGTGAAAGCTCTTAGGTCAGAGAAGCTGTGCATCCATTTCTCAGAGCCATCTTTGTTAAGCGCAGTTACATAACCACCGGTTGGAGTATTTCCAAATAAATAGATAGCGGCATCGCCGACTAACATTCCAGCAATATCTTGATCCATCGGTATCGCTCTTACGATGGTTAATGGGATTACCGGGGCAGCTGCTAGCGGAGTATTCGAAACAATAAGTAAGGCGCTAAGTAGTGCCGTAAACTTTCGAAACATTTAAGCTAATTCGATTGAGCGATCACGAGCTGCCTTCATTGACTTCGCGACTAACTCTGTTAAATCACCATCACTAAAGGAATCTAGAGCAGCAGCGGTGGTGCCGTTAGGACTTGTCACATTTTCACGAAGTTCGGTTGCAGATTTACCGCTCTCAGCCAAAAGTTTGGCCGCTCCAACTAAAGTCTGAACTGTTAGTTGAGTTGCAACCTCCGAACTCAAGCCAAGTTCCTTTGCGCCGGCAACCATAGCTTCGACAAATGCAAAGAAATAGGCAGGACCAGAGCCGCTAGTTGCGGTGACAGCATCTTGCAACTCTTCGGCTACTTCAACAACTTGACCAGACTTAGCTAGAAACCCAGATACAAATTCAAGTTGCGCTGATGTCACGCCAGTACCAAGTGAGATTGCGGCCATTCCGGCACCAACCATGGTTGCAGTATTTGGCATCACGCGAATAACCGAGTTCGGTTTTCCTAAATTATTAGCGATGAAATCAAGCTTTTTACCTGCAGCAAAACTAACTACTACTGCAGCTGGGTTAATTGCGCTTCCAACTTCGGCCAAAACCGAGGCCATGTCTTGAGGTTTTACAACCAAGAGAACGACATCGGCATCTCGCACGCTATCTGCAATTTCAGCAATCAAAATTCCATATCGGCCAGTTAGTTCAACCGCACGTTCTGTCCGCTTCTCGCAAACCGCAATATTGGTAGGGGTTTCACCATAAGCAATCAGGCCAGCGATTAACGCCTCGCCCATATTTCCAGCACCTATTACCGCGGTTTTCATCTCGCAATCGTACCTGTTCGCGATGTGCGCTTTTTGGTAATTACGCATAGGCTCAACCTCTATGTCCGAAGTAAAAGCAGGTTTTGCACGCGATTGGGTCGAGTTTGTTGACCCGAACGATGACGAAGAGATCTTTAAGTGTGATCTCACTTGGTTAACTTCACATTGGACCTGTATTTATGGCGATGGCTGTAAAGGTGTATTTGCAGATCGCCCAAATGATGGTTGTTGTACTGAAGGCGCAATGTATTCAGATGCCGAAGACGAAGCCCGCACCCAACGCGCTGCCTCTCTGTTAACCAGAGACATGTGGCAGTACTTCGATGTTGCCCAACCAAAAAAGCCGGGCGGATTATTACGAATTTCCGAGATCGATGAAGATAATGAACGCAAAACTCGAAAAGTTGAAGAATCTTGCATTTTCTTAAATCGGAAAGGTCACGAAGCTCCTGGATATACAGGTTCTTTTGGTTGCGCACTCCATCATCTTGCATTAAAAGAAAATAAGCATTTTGTTGATACTAAACCGGATGTTTGTTGGCAATTGCCGATGCGTCGTTCCTTTGAATCACGCGAAGTTGGCGAGCGAACATATTCAATTACCGTGCTGGGCGAATATGAGCGACTTGCTTGGGGCGATGGCGGTGAAGATTTTGATTGGTACTGCACCAGAAATTCTGATGCTCATGTTGGAACCCAACCGGTTTATCTATCTAATCGTGCAGAGTTAATCGCGCTTATGGGACAAGATGCCTATGACATTCTGGCCAAACTCTGTGATGCACGCGTTGAGGGAATTAGAGCCGCGCAAGCACGTTCACTACCTCTATTCGTTATACAACATCCAGCAACTTTGCAGGCGCGGAAAGAAAAAAGTCAGTCCTAGCATCTAGGGTTTAGTTATGGCCAAGGTAGAAAAAGACCCCTTTAAGTGCGCCGAATGTGGCTGGACTTCGCAGAAATGGGTTGGCCGCTGCGGTGAATGTCAGGCTTGGGGCAGCGTTGAAGAGATTGCTGCACCTAAAAAACTATCGCTAGTTGCTGGTCGAGTGACGCACTCAGCAACTCCAATTGGAGATGTTGATTTATCTGCCGCAAGTGCCAAACCAACTGGGGTATCTGAGCTCGATCGCGTATTAGGTGGTGGCTTAGTTCCCGGAGCTGCAATTTTATTAGCGGGCGAACCAGGTGTCGGAAAATCAACACTCTTGCTTTCAGTTGCAGCACAAACCGCAAAAAATAATATTCCAGCGCTATATATAAGTGGCGAAGAATCAGCCTCCCAGGTTCGCTTACGCGCCGAACGCATCAACGCCATTGATCCAAAGCTATGGCTAGCCTCTGAAACTGATCTGGGCGCTGTAATCACACATATCGATGAAGTAAAACCACAACTATTAATTATCGACTCAATTCAAACTATTGGGTCTAGCGCAGCCGATGGTGCTCCAGGTGGCGTAACGCAAGTGCGCGAAGTTGCTGGCGCACTAATACGTATTTGTAAAGACCGCGATATAACTTTGCTATTAGTTGGTCACGTTACAAAAGATGGTTCTATTGCTGGCCCGCGCATGCTCGAACATATTGTTGATGTGGTTCTGCAGTTCGAAGGCGAACGTCATTCTCGGTTACGTTTAATTCGAGCCATCAAAAATAGATTTGGTGCTAGCGATGAAGTAGGTTGTTTTGATCTAAGTGATACTGGCATTGAAAGTGTTTTAGATCCAACTGGTCTCTTTACTTCACGCCATGCCGAACCAGTTCCTGGTACTTGTGTGACAGTCACGCTTGAAGGCCGCCGGCCACTTTTAGCCGAAATTCAAGCGCTGGTTTCGCAAGGTCGTGAAAATGATTTCGGTAATGCCCGTCGCGTAACTAGCGGTTTAGATTCAGCTCGAACTTCTATGACTTTGGCAGTTCTTGAGCTTCGCGCAAATGTCCGCATTGGCGGTCGCGATGTTTATGCCGCAACAGTGGGCGGTATGAAAATGTCTGAGCCAGCTGCTGATTTAGCCCTTGCTCTAGCTGTGGCATCGGCTGCTAAAGCCCTTGCTTTACCTGCTGATTTAGTAGCTATTGGCGAAGTCGGTTTAGCTGGTGAAATCCGTAAAGTCAGTGGCGTATCGCGCCGCCTGGCCGAAGCACATCGCTTAGGTTTCAAACGCGCTCTGGTGCCAGTTGGTTCTGATGTGAAAATTGCCGGTATGGAAATTTACGAAGTTTCTCGGCTAGATCAAGCACTGCAGCGCGTAAAAATCGCAGAGTAGCTAAATATCTTGGGCTAACTCAGCTGCACGCTGAGCAATATCGCAATCAGAAATACTAATTCGCTCACTGAAAAATGAGCGTAACGCTTTTGCCAGGAATGATCCTTCTTGGCAGACTCCCCCAGCAATCACAATTCGTGGTGCATTATCTATTTGAGTATCGAGTTGATGCACCAAAGCAATTAAGAATTGACTCGCCTCAAAAATAATTCCTTGAGCATCAGTATTTCCTGCATCTGCTAATCGACCAACAGTTGCGGCTAATTTGGCAATTTCTGATCGTTCGCTGGAATATACAAATGCTTTGATCCCATCCCAATTAGTTGCACCGATCTCTTTTAAGATCACATCACTTAGCGAATCCGGTTCGACTTCTTCGCCAGTATCAAGACCAGCTAATACCCAGCGAATTGATTCGCGACCAATCCAAAAAGCTGCACCTTCATCACCTAAAAGGTAACCCCACCCACCTGCGCGAACTGGGCCAGCTTCATCATCGATATACATCGCAACTGAACCAGTGCCGGCATAAAGCAGAATTCCTTCACCAACTTCAAAGTTTGCGTAATATGCCAACTCAATATCGTGAACAATGCGAACTTTTGCATTTGGAAAATAGTTATGAAAAATCTGACCTAGTGGGTCCGTTGCGCTATCTTCGGAAGCAGCGCCAGTGATGCCAGCAAAGACACCGCTTATTTCTGCGCCGTTTAATGCCTTTGAGATCTCAGTTAGTACTTCGTTGGCACGCGCTTTAGATTCAGGTCGATAAATGTGGCCATCCATTGCAGCACATTTTCCTGAATCCACAATCTGCGAGCCATCATATAAAGCCCATTTAGTAGTGGTTGCGCCAGCGTCTATTCCTAAGTAACTCATACCCCTAGCCTTTCACAGCTCCGGCAGTAAGTCCCTTAATAAATTGTTCCGAAAGAAGTAAGTACAAGATGATGAGTGGTAGCGCAGCGATAGTTAAGCCAGCGAAGAGTACGCCCCATTGAGAGGAATACTCACCAAAGAATAGGGTTAAACCTTGCATGATCGTCTTTTTCTCAGGACTTTGCAGAAATACCAAGGGCAAGAAGAAGTCATTCCAGATCGGAATCGCTGAGTAAATTGCCACAATCGCTAAACCTGGTCGCACCAATGGGGCTAGAACTAATCGCAGTAACTGAAATTCTGAAGCGCCATCAATTCGCGCAGCGCTATCGATATCTGCAGGCAGTGATCTGAAGAAACCAGCCATGATAAAAATTGCCGCAGGTAAAGCGCCAGATGCGTAAACCAGAATCAAACCAAAATGAGAATCGATTAAGTTCATCCACTTTAGTTGAATAAATAGCGGCAAGATCGCAAGTTTTGCGGGTACCAACATGCCAGTTAGGACGAAACCATAAATCAAACTATTGCCCTTAAATTGGTAGCGCCCCAGAATGAAGCCGGCACCAAGTGCGCAGATTAAAATCACGACCAGTGAACCTAAGGTAACGATCAATGAGTTCTTCAAGAAGTTTGGAAACTCGCCATCTGCCCAGACCTGCGTGAAGTTATTCCATTCTGGATCGCGAGCTAGCTCAAGTGGATTTGCGCCAAAACTACCTGTTTCACGCAACGCCGAGTTCAATAAGAAGAAGACGGGTAGCAAAACCATTAAGGCGTTAATAACCAATACTGCTTTGAAAAATGTGCCGGTGAGCATTTTGCT
>CANLAY010000035.1 GCA_947488635.1 Candidatus Nanopelagicaceae bacterium | reverse complement strand
TGAATCATTTTTGGATCGCGACCTTGTTGCACGATGCCAGAAACCACATCGCCAACGGCTGCGCTGAACTCGCCCACGATCTCGGCATCATTTGTTTCGCGCATCTTCAAACGAATTACTTTGCGGATGGTTGCCATCGCGACTTTATCAAAGCCTTCGGGCTCATGAATCTCTTCGCTTTCACGCACGCCTTCTTCGTTAAAAGTTGGCACCCAAATATGAATCTCGCCAGTTTCGCGATCAACTCGAACGCGAGCATGTGGTTTGGCTTCAGGTAGTTCGCGATAAAGTGAAATTACTTCTTGCTCGATACCTTCGATGATGCTCAGTACCGGAATTGACTTCTCGGTAGTAAGCGTAATTAACGCTTCGAAATCAACATGCATTACTTGTCTGCTTTGCGATTAAATTCAATCTCCACAGTTGCACGCTTAATGTCAGCAAAGGCAACTAGTACTTCTGCTTTTACGCCAGTCACAGTTACTGCGACTTCATCACTAGCTGCGATACGACCTTCGATTACTTCGCCATTAGTTAAAACAATTTTGATCAAACGGTCATGATTTTTACGCCAATGGCGAGGCAAAGTTAGCGGGCGTTCAACACCAGGTGAGGTAACTTCGAGGGTAAAAGCGGTTTCATCAAGAAAAGCTGCCTCATCGAGCAGCGCTGAAATAGCTTTGGTAACAACGGTAACTTGATCTAGGTTTAATGGAATATCACCATCTACGATGCAAGTAATTACTCTTGATCTGCCAGCATTTAATATCTCAACATCTTCTAGATAGAAACCGGCCCCTACAACTGCTGGTGTTACTAATTCGCTAATCTGTTCTTTCAGGGCCATTTAAATCTTCCTATCTATTAAGTTGTGATGCTAATTCTAACCTATGAATTAGAAAGTTTTGAACGTATCAAGTGCGACCTTAATTATCAGGGCAACCGTTACTACTAAGAAAACTTTTCTTACCAAAGTCGAACCGCCACGAATCGCTAGCTTAGCGCCGATAATTGCTCCTGCCACATTGGCAATTGCCAGGGTTAATCCGATCTGCCACAGGATCACCCCGTTTAAACCAAAGACAATAATTGCGCCCAAGTTGGTTGAAACATTTACCACCTTGGCTATGGCAGATGCGCTTAAGAAAGCAAAGCCAAGGCTAACCATGGCCAATACTAAGAAAGAACCAGTGCCTGGTCCGAAGATGCCATCATAGAAACCAATGACGGCGGCGATTGAGATACCTAATAAAGTGCGGTGCTTAGTCGAATGCTTCATTGCTTCAACTTGGCCGAGTTGTGGCTTAGTAAAGGTATAGATTGCAACTGCAATTAGAAGAACCAGTACAACTGGGCGGAAATATTGCGTAGGTAGCCGGGATGCAAGTGATGCTCCCCCGATTGAGCCAAGAAGGGCTGGAATAACTAGCGCAAGTAAGAACTTAGGATCACTTCTAACGCTCTTGCGATAAAGCCGAGCTGATGCGGTTGTGCCAAAAATAGAAATTGATTTATTGGTACCTAAAACTTCGACAGTTTTGAAATCACTTAGCCCAATTAACAGCGCAGGTACTTGGATTAATCCGCCGCCGCCGGCAATAGCATCAATTAAGCCAGCCCCAAACGCTGCGATAAAGAGAAAGAGCAGTGTGTAGAGCGATAGATCGGAAAGCATTAATTACTTAATTGCAGCCAATAGTGCAGTGATTGAGCTGACCGCTTCACCAACTGCAACTTCAGACTTCTCACCGCTCTGGCGAACTCGAACTTCAACGCTGCCATTTGCTAGCGCTTTACCGACAACGACAATAATTGGGTTACCAATTAGCTCAGCATCTTTAAATTTCACGCCAGCAGTTGGATCACGACGATCATCTAACATAACAGTAATTCCAGTTGCCTCAAGTTTGGTGCCCAGATCAAAGGCAGCTTCAAAGATTGCATCTTCTTTACCCGTTGCCACGATATGTACCTTGGCTGGCGCTAATTCAACCGGCCAATTAAGCCCAATCTCATCATGAGTTTGTTCAGCTATGGCAGCAACTGCGCGTGATACACCAACGCCATATGAACCCATGGTGACGATCTGAGATTTGCCATTTTGATCAAGCACCGTCAGGTTAAACGCCTCGGCATATTTGCGACCAAGTTGGAAAATATGGCCAATCTCAATAGCGCGATCAATTACCACTGGGGTTGCACACTCTGGGCAAGCATCACCGGCACGAACTTCGGCAGCTTCAACGTAAGCATCTGGCGTGAAGTCGCGACCATTAACCACGTTACGAGCATGGCGATCTTTTTCATTAGCACCGGTTACCCATGAAGTGCCTGGCGCAATTCTTGGGTCGGCATAAACCGAAATGCCAGATTTCTTCGCATCTTGCGGCCCAATGTAACCCTTAACTAGCGCTGGGAACTTAGCGAAATCAGCATCTTCAAATACGTGCAGTTCGTGAATGCCGCCAAGGTTTTCTTGGAAGCGCTTTAAATCTACTTCACGATCACCAGGCACTAATACACAAATAGCTTTGTCATCAGCCATCAGCATGACATTCTTTAAAGTGTCAGCACCAGTAAATCCCCCACCGAACTTATTATTTATTAACTCAACTAAAGTATCGATGGTTGGCGTATTTGGTGAATCAAATGGTTCAGCGGCCGGAGTTGCAGATGAATCAACTGCATCAACTTTGGTAACCATCGCTTCGACATTGGCGGCAAAGCCACACTTAAGGCAGAGCACATAAGTATCTTCACCAGTTGCGCATGGGGCTAAGAATTCTTCCGACTTAGAACCACCCATTGCGCCAGAGACAGCCTTAACAATGTTGTATCTCATGCCTAAGCGATCAAAAGTCTTTATATATGCATCGCGGTGCTCCTGGTAGGACACTTCTAAGCCAGCATCATCAATATCGAAGGAATAAGAATCTTTCATCACAAATTCGCGACCCCGGATGATTCCGCTACGTGGGCGAGCTTCATCGCGGAATTTAGTGCCAATCTGATAAATACTCAGTGGCAAATCTTTATAAGATGAGTATTCACCTTTAACCATCAAGGTGAACATCTCTTCGTGAGTTGGGCCTAGTAAGTAATCGCCACCTTTACGATCTTGTAAACGAAAAAGCGCTGGACCATATTCTTCCCAGCGATTAGTGGTCTCATAGGCATCGCGTGGCAATAGCGAGGGGAAATTAACTTCTTGAAAGCCGGCGGCATCCATTTCTTCGCGGATTACTCGTTCAATATTGCGAAGTGTGATTACGCCAAGTGGTAACCAAGAATAAATTCCGGCAGCGATACGGCGCACATAACCGGCGCGAACTAATAGTTTATGGCTAGCGACTTCAGCATCAGCTGGATCATCACGAAGGGTGCGCAGAAAAAGCGTCGACATCTTTAGCATCAGGAAGTGCTCACAACTGGCTCACCTGAGGCGACGCCGGCAGCCTCCATTTCTTCAGCTAAACGCATGGCTTCTTCAATTAGTGTTTGAACAATCATTGATTCAGGTACCGTCTTGATTACTTCACCCTTAACAAAGATCTGGCCTTTGCCATTACCTGATGCCACACCGAGATCAGCTTCGCGTGCTTCGCCAGGGCCATTTACAACACAGCCCATTACTGCCACGCGTAGCGGCACAGTCATTCCTTCTAGGCCAGCCTGTACTTGTTCGGCCAAGGTATAAACATCAACTTGGGCACGACCACATGATGGGCAAGAAACAATTTCCAGCTTACGTTGGCGCAAATTCAAAGATTCTAGAATTGAGATACCAACTTTAACTTCTTCAACTGGAGGTGCTGAAAGCGATACGCGAATGGTGTCGCCGATTCCTTCAGCTAATAAAATTCCAAATGCAGTGGCAGATTTAATTGTGCCTTGGAAAAGTGGGCCAGCTTCAGTAACACCTAAATGCAGAGGGTAGGTAGTTTGCGCTGCAAGTAAGCGATAGGCCTTAACCATAGTTACTGGATCATGATGTTTTACTGAGATCTTGATATCTGAAAAACCGTGCTCTTCAAAGAGCGATGCTTCCCAAATCGCTGATTCAACAAGTGCCTCTGGTGTTGCTTTCCCGTACTTGGCTAACAAACGTGGATCTAGCGAACCAGCATTTACGCCGATGCGAATTGGAATCCCAGCATCACCGGCGGCCTTAGCAACTTCTTTAACTTTGTCATCGAACTGCTTGATGTTGCCTGGGTTAACGCGAACTGCTGCGCAACCGGCATCGATGGCTGCGAAAATATATTTTGGCTGAAAGTGAATATCAGCAATCACTGGAATCTGTGACTTCTTGGCAATCTGTGCCAACGCATCGGCATCATCTTGGCTCGGCACTGCAACGCGCACAATCTGGCAACCAGAGGCAGTTAGTTCAGCGATCTGTTGCAAGGTGGCATTCACATCAGAAGTCAAAGTGGTACACATAGATTGCACGCTGACCTGTGAATCACTGCCGACGCCAACTTTGCCAACTTGAAGCTGACGGGTTTTGCGACGTGGGGCTAAAGCGGCAGGAGGTGCTGCGGGAATTCCAAGATCAACCATGTCGCTATTCTGCCCTAAGTGCGGCCTGAAGCGCTAAAGATTCAGATTAACTGGATTAATAATGTCTGCCACAAGGAGCATGACGGTCAGCACTGCCAATAAAACAAAGACCACCATCGTAATTGGCGTGAGCACTGTTACATCGATTGCCTTAGGTCTTGGCTTGCCGCGCAAGCGAGCCAAAAACGCCCTGATTTCATCGGCAATCGCAACGGCCATATGGCCACCATCTAGCGGCAAGATTGGCAATAAGTTAAAGACGCCGACAAAGAAATTAAGGCTGGCCACAATTAGCAAGAAGGCCCCGATGCGTTCTGACCAAGTCATTTGGTCAGATGAAGTTACTTGCCCAGAAACAGCGGCCACGCCAACGATGCCAATTAAGCCATCGGCATCACGTTCTTCACCTTGAAACGTTTGACCCCAAAGGGAAGGAATTTTGGCGGGTAGCGCAACTAAAGATTTCACACTGGAAACTAAGAACTCTTTACTTAGCGAAATAGAATCTTTAGTAGCTTTAATTGGATCACTTCGCACATTTGCTACTTCATTAATGATGCCGAGAATGCCACGCAGTTCGCCATTTACTTCTCGTTTAACTGGCGTTGCCGTAATAGTGATCTTTTCGCCGTCACGATAAATTGAAAGCGTTAACTCTTTGCCCGCTGAATCGCGGATTACCTGAACATCATCAACCCAATTCTCAACTGGCTGGTTATTGATCGACATAATGTAATCGCCAGCTTTAATGCCAGCCGCCTTTGCTGGCGATGGAATCGACGCGCTGGTACATGCTTCAGTGCTAACTGGAATACAGTCAGAAACTTGGGCTACTTGCGGGGTAATGCGATTAGTGCCAATGCCAATAAATAGGATTAGCAAAATTACAAAACCTAAAACAAAATGTAGAAAAGAGCCAGCGCCAAGTACGATCAATTTGCGCCCGGAAGATGCTTTGATAAAAGCGCGATCTTCTTCGCCCAGATCCATCTCGTCGCGAACTGTCATACCTGAGATGCGGCAATAACCGCCAGCTGGAATTGCCTTGATGCCAAACTCAGTTTCACCACGCTGGGTCGACCAAATTCGTTTTCCGAAGCCCAAGAAGAACTCGGTGACTTTCATGCCAAATTTACGCGCAGTTATGTAGTGCCCGAATTCGTGCACCATTACTGAGAAGAGCAACGCTGCTACAAATGCCAGTATGCCGATAAATTCCATTACTTCGCCACTTTCTTAACAATCTCGCCCGCTACTTTACGGGCATCATTCTCGATGGCACTGACATCGGCGAGATCTCTGATTGGATTCACAGCCGAACCTAACTTCTGTACCGTCAAATCAACACTTTCGATGATGGAGGTAAATGAGATCTGACCGGCTAAGAAGGCAGCAACTGCAACTTCATTTGCCGCATTAAAAATTGCTGGTAATCCCCCACCTAGCTCGCCGCATCTGCGCGCAAGTTCAATTACTGGGAATCGCTCATTATCAATTGGTTCAAACTCGAGAGTGTGCTGCTCTGACCAATCCATTGCTTTGGATGCAGCCGGTAATCGCACTGGCCAATTGAGAGCGTAGGCAATTGGGCCTTTCATATTCGGTGGGCTTAGCTGCGCAAGAGTTGAGCCATCAACATATTCGACCATTGAGTGCACAATCGATTGTGGATGAATTACAGCTTTGATCTGACGATATGGCAGATCAAATAAATAATGCGCTTCAATAATTTCAAGTGATTTGTTCATAAGCGTTGCTGAGTTAATTGTGACCACCTGGCCCATCGCCCAAGTTGGGTGTGCAAGAGCATCGGCAATCGTGACCTCGCTTAAATCGCGGCGATTTCTAAACGGCCCGCCACTTGCAGTTAGAACTAACTTTGCAATTTCGGACTTCTTACCCGCCATCGCACTCTGCCAAATAGCACTGTGCTCAGAATCCACGGGAATCAATTGATTTTCCGCAGCTTTAGACATTACTAATTCACCCGCGGCAACTAGTGATTCCTTATTTGCAAGCGCTAATCTATTTCCAACTTCGAGCGCTGCCAGCGTTGGCCCTAAGCCAATCGAACCGGTGATGCCGTTAAGCACTACTTCACAAGTAATTGCCGCAATTTCGCTGGCCGCATTTGGGCCATCAATAACGCTCACGCCAGGCAGTGCTTCTCGAATTACTTCAGCGTTTATAACTACGCCAATTACTTGCACTTTAAAGTTACGGGCTTGCTCAATAATTGCTGCTGGATTACTGCCATATGCACTGATTGCAACTACGTTGAAGGAACCTGGGTTTGCCGCAACTATTTCAAGTGCCTGCACACCAATCGACCCGGTTGAACCGAGAATTACTAAATCGCGCATTTATTATCGATCAAGCAGATTCTGAGTTGGTGAATATGGCGTGCCGTTGCGACGCTTAGCGATCGCACTTAACGCTTCTAACACAACACGGTTAGCCAAGATTGCAGTTATGTCAGCGCTATCAAATGCTGGCGCTACTTCAACCACGTCGATACCAACAATTGGTAGCTCTAAACAAATTCGGCGCACTGCTTCAAGCAATTCGCGACTAGTCATGCCACCAGGTTCAGGGGTTCCCGTACCTGGCGCCATTCCAGGGTCAACTACATCAATATCTACCGATAAAAAAACGCCGTCGCATTGGTTTGTCAGAGTTGCAAAAGATTCATCAAGAACCGGGCCGAGGCCACGATGATGGATCTCAGTCATTTCGTAACTGCGCATGCCTTGATCGCGCATCCAATTTAGAGTCTCGTTATCTGGCCAGTAGCCACGCAAACCTAACTGCAAGAAACGATCACCGCGCACAAAACCGCCATCGATTAATCTGCGCATTGGGGTGCCGTGACCAACGAGAGCGCCCATTTGATCAGCGCCAGTATCTGCGTGTGCATCAAAG
The DNA here is from genome assembly GCA_947488635.1 of Candidatus Nanopelagicaceae bacterium. GTDB lineage: Bacteria > Actinomycetota > Actinomycetes > Nanopelagicales > Nanopelagicaceae > Planktophila. The sequence continues at coordinate 1,086 of CANLAY010000035.1, read as the reverse complement.
TGAATCATTGAAATTTTGCCAAGCCCGCGGTGTTTAGCAATACCTGCCACGTCGGCCGATGCAATTGAATGATCGCCACCAAGAATTACTGGAATTATGCCCGCACGAGAAATCTGCTCAGTGACCTTGGCTAATACTTCAAGGGAAGCAACTAAATCTCCGCCCGGCATTAATAAATCGCCAGCATCATAAACTTTTAGATCTTTCAGGCCATCGGTGCGAAGTGCTAAGTGCGGACGTTCGCCATCGTGCGGCAAATAATCGCCACCACGAATTGCTTGTGGGCCAAATTTTGCACCAGATCTATGTGAGGTTCCAGAATCAATCGGAGCGCCCAGAATGATTACATCGGCATCGGCATAACTAGCTGCCACCTCAAGATCACAAGCTGGAATGCCTAAGAAGGTAAAGCTGGGGCCGTACAGATTGCCGTGATTGGTCATGCGCTCACTTTACGCTTACGACCCACAATCTGCCCAGTTATCACGATTGCCAGCGCTAAGAAAAACATCGCCGAACCAATTACGTTGGCCTGTGCCGGAATTCCACGCGCTGCCGAGGCATAAACAAACTCCGGGAATGTTTTTAACGTACCCGAATTGAAGTTGGTGATGATGTAATCATCAAAAGATAAGCTAAATGCTAACAACGCAGCAGCAGCAATTCCAGGTGCTACCAGTGGCAAAGTTACCCGACGGAAAGTTTCGCGTTCGTTGGCATAAAGATCCATCGCAGCTTGTTCAAGGCGCGGATCTAAACTAGCTATTCGCGCTTTCACCGTGACCACCACAAATGAAACACAGAAAACCACATGTGCAATTACGGTTGGCCAGAAGCCAGGGTTAATTTTAAATACTAAGAAAAGTGAGAGTAGCGAAGCTCCTAGAACAATTTCGGGAGTTGCCATTGGCAAGAAAATCATTAAGTTAGAAGTTGAGCGACCCTTAAAGCTATAGCGACCGATTGCAAAAGCAATCATGGTGCCCAGAATTGTCGAAAAGAAAGTGGCTAAGAAACCAATCTTAATTGAGTTAACTAGCGCGGTACAAACTTCAGGTGCACCACATGGGTTCTGCCAGTTATCGA
>CANLAY010000034.1 GCA_947488635.1 Candidatus Nanopelagicaceae bacterium | reverse complement strand
GTTAGTAAGCGAACTCCGAAACCTGTACCACCTTTAGGATTTTCACCCGCATCTACTTCACTACGACCAGTGCCAGCAATATCGAAGTGTACCCACTTGCGATCGCCAACAAACTTTTCTAGGAACAGTGCCGCAGTTACTGACCCAGCTTTGTAGTTACCTTTGGCGGCATCGTTATTAACATCTGCGATATCACTTTCAAGCGCATCTATGTAGTCGTTGATAAGTGGCATGCGCCAAACTCGATCACCAGATTCATTTCCTAGTTCATAAAACTTTGCCGCCAACTTGTCATCACGCGAATACATTGCAGCGTATTGTCGTCCGAGACCTAAAGTAGCTGAACCAGTTAGCGTTGCTACATCGATGAGATAATCTGGCTTTAACTTTAAATCTGCATATGCCAGACCATCGGCTAGAACTAGGCGACCTTCAGCATCAGTATTTAACACTTCTGTAGTGGTGCCGCCAAAATGAGTAATTACATCACTGGGGCGTTGAGCAGTGCCAGATACCGCATTTTCAGCACACATTAATAGCGCTGTAACACGAACACGTGGTGCTAATTCCGGAAGCGCACTCACTACGCAGAGAACTGCGGCGGCACCAGCCATATCGGTTTTCATCGCCATCATCGTGTCGTATGGCCGCTTCATCGAATAGCCACCAGTATCGAAAGTAATTCCTTTGCCAACTAATACAACATGTGGCCAATTGCTAGAGCCTTTTGGCGCATATGATATTTCGATAAAGCGAGGTGGTGATTTGCGCGAAGAATTACCAACTGCGGCTAACCCACCGAATTGTGCTAATTCTTTTCCAGCTAATACATTTATTGAAATACCTCGCTCTTTGGCAACTGTTTTTGCATTTGCGGCCATCCAGGCTGGCGTCTTTATATTCGCTGGCGTGTGCACCAAATCGCGAGCGCGCCAGACAGCTGCGGCAATTGCGAGGGCACGCTTTAGCGCCAAGGTTGAGATAGAAAGCGAAATTGTAGGCTTTAGTGGTTTAGCTCCACTTTTTAAATTCCAGAGGTAGGCACCCATAGTTGCCGAGATGGCATGTGCTGTTGCATTTGTATCAGTTGTTGCGCAGAAAGTTGAAATGCTTTCTGCTTTACCTTTTACTTTTCGGCCAACTGTGGCACCTGCAGCACGCAAAGCGGCTAGCGATTGATCTCCTAAGCCAACTAGCAATAGCCGTTCAGCTTTAGCATCTGCTGCGCTAATCGGAAGTTCGAATGATTCGCCAGCTTTTCCAGATGGTGTAAAAAATTTAAGTTCATCAAGGAGATCAATTTCAAATGTGTCGGAAATGCTCTTTAGCAAAAGTGTTGAGCCAACTAACTTGAACTCTTTTTCAGCCTTTGGGTCTAAGTTTTCGACCTCGACATAACCAAGGGCAATAATTTCACTGGCGAGGGCGGACTTAAAATCCGCTGGGATCACCTTTAGCTCTGGAAAATGTGCTGGTAGAGACATATGCGTGAGGTTATCTGATTACTACTTCTTAATCAGTCCAACCGCTGCGTGTAACGCGGCACTTAAATTTGTGGCTTCTTCGGCATTCATTTCAACGACTAAACGACCGCCGCCTTCTAGTGGAATTCGCATAACAAGGGAGCGGGCTTCCTTGGTAACTTCCATTGGGCCATCACCAGTACGAGGTTTCATGGCAGCCATTGGAACTCCTTTTAAGATCTTACGCGGGTGTGAGGGAGAAGTATCTCGCATTTAGGGGGTGAAACAGAAATCAAGAATGGCAATTAAAGGCCAAGCAGGGCGCTCAATCTGGACTTTCCGCTCGAAATCAGCGATATCACTGCCCGTTCTGGCACCCCAATTAAGTTGGCAATTTCTGGGGCAGCTAGCCCGCGCAAGAGATGCATCGTCAAGATAATGCGTTCTTCTTCGGGTAACTCATTGAGCACTTCGGCCAAGGTTTTGGCTGGTTTTGAGGCGCTCATAGGAGTACAGGCTACTAGCGATTGGTTAGAGATCTCCGAAAGCGTAGAAGTGAGATTCGCACGCCTAAATAGGTAGGCAAATAGATCAAAAGAAAAATCGCCTTCGGCGCTTCGATGGTTTCTGACCAATCGAAAATTGTTGCGACTTCTTGCTCGCCGGAAAGATCAGTTAGTTCGAACTTGCCCGTGCCTTTGATTATCTTGCCCACATGATCGACTTCGCATAATCGCGGTGGCAACCAATTTGTGACCACCATTTTATCGAGCAACCCAAATTTGAACCCTGATTTAACTAGTGGGCCAGTTAATGCACTAATTGAGGTACCAACACCACTTCTGATATCTGAGGTAACCCAAACTCGAGTTTGCAACATCCAATCGCCTTGACTCTCCCAATCAGCAATTGCCGCCCAAACTTTATCGATTGGTGCCGCTATTTTAAGTCTGATCTTGATTTCGCTGCTAGCCAATTTACTTCCCAGACTCATTAAGTGTTTTGATAACTTGTTCAACACTGGTGCACCAAGTAACTAATTCGCGTTGACCTGGTTTTACAAAACCTTCGGCTTCGAGATGATCAAGCAGAGTGACTAGAGGTGCAAACGCGCCGTGCGGATCAAGAATTAAAACTGGCTTATCGTGAAACTTAAGGAAACGGCCAACCCAGATTTCGAAGAATTCTTCTAGCGTGCCGGGGCCACCAGGTAAGGTAATAAAAGCATCCGCTAAATCTTCGATTTTTGCTTTACGTTCGCGCATTGACTCAACCACATGCAGCTCATCGCTATCGCGGTCAGCAAATTCAATGTCAACTAAAGATTGTGGGATCACACCGATTGTGTGTCCACCAACTTCGCGTACCGCACGACCAATTGCACCCATCGTGGAAATGTGACCGCCACCAGAAACCAAGCCCCAGCCTTGATTGCCGATGGCATTTCCAAGTTGGGTTGCAACCTCTTGATACTTCGCATCAATAGTCGGTGATGATGAACAAAAGACGGCAATACGCATGTCGGTAAGGATAGGGGCTAGGCTTGTCTTATGTCGCAACGAGCAGCTGGATATGGAATTGCCACTTTAATCAATGGTGGTGAAAAAGATGGCACCGTCCTTGATACTTGGTTCCCAGCACCTGTTTTGGGCAATCTGCCTGCAACTGCGCCTGCCGAATTCGCATCGCTTTTAGTAGCTGACAATGCACGAGGTGTGCGCTGCGAAGTTGTTGGTATTGAGATTGATTTAGCTACACCACCTGCCTCAGTTAGTGATGCCTACTTGCGCTTACATTTACTTTCGCATCGTTTAGTTAAGCCACATGGGCAATCACTAGATGGAATTTTCGGAATTCTAAATAACGTGGTTTGGACTTCAGTTGGTCCTTGTCCGGTTGATAATTTTGAAATCACTCGGGCAAATATTCGGGCAGCTACAGGACAGCACGTAGCTGTTTATGGCGTCGATAAATTCCCTCGCATGGTTGATTACGTAGTTCCAAGTGGGGTGCGAATTGCAGATGCCGATCGGGTAAGACTCGGCGCTCACTTAGCTAGTGGCACAACAGTTATGCACGAAGGTTTTGTAAATTTCAATGCCGGCACACTCGGAACTTCAATGGTAGAAGGAAGAATTTCAGCAGGTGTGGTTGTTGGTAATGGCAGCGATATTGGTGGCAGCGCTTCGATTATGGGCACCTTAAGTGGCGGTGGCAAAGAAGTAATCTCGATTGGCGAGAACTGCTTACTAGGTGCTAACTCTGGTTGTGGCATTTCACTTGGTGATAACTGTGTAATTGAATCTGGCACTTACGTAACTGCTGCTGCCAAAGTATTGCTTCCAGATGGTGAAGTAGTTAAAGCAGCCTCACTATCTGGTGCTAACAATTTGCTATTTCGTCGTAATTCGCAGAGTGGCGCACTTGAAGCAGTTATGCGCACCGGTACGTGGGGCGGACTTAACTCAGTTCTGCACGCTAACTAGCTCTTCGCTCGTTGGCGCAAACCAAGTTGATGGCAGTTTGGATCTACTGCGAAAAGTCTCACCGCTTAACTTAACTTTCTTTCCCGCACTTGATTTTCCTTCAATGAGTTTCACGGAACCAGTCTCATTTAAGGACAAAACTTTGACCCACACAACATTTGGTAGCCCAAAAGCAGTAGCCAGCACTGATTGCGTGATATCTCGCTTCCACTTATAGAAATTCGGATTTAACTTAGGATCTAGAGACCACGGATCTGGAACCGAGAAGGTGTAGCCAACATCGGTCCCCCAGGCATTTTTTGAAGTTTCGGTTACGCCACCTGAGGATGAGCCAAAATAAGTTCGAATTGGTAATGAATTGCGGGTAACGGTTAACCCAGTACTTTCAGTAACTGAAGTCCGAGAAACAGCAGCTTTCCAAATTAGCCCCCACTTAGGTTCAGCCTCCTTTGCATAGCCCGCGAAATTCTGATCACTAATTGATGAATAAAGTTCGCAATCACAACTCTTTAAAACTTTGCCTACTTTACTCATTGCATAACTTCGAGAAGCGATCACTTGTGCTTCAAGTGCTGCGGCCGGCCAAGAAGAAGGAACTTCGCTTATCCCCCAAAGATACTCATCGTGCAATCTAACTTGATTCACAATCGCCAATCGATTGCCCAGTTTGGCATCTTTAATAATCTTGACTTGAATTTGACCATAACGATATCGAGTCGTTTTCTTGGTATGAGTTAAGGATAAAATTGAATCGGGTCCAGCTAAATATCTAGTGCCACTCCAACGAATAGTTAATAGGTCAACTGGAGTAAGAATTGTGGTGATGCCGACTTGAGTTGTGGTTATCGCTACTTGCTTTTCTGAAATTGATAACTTAACCGAATCTCTTGCTGCCAAGACTGAAAGAAATTGTGGCTCTGTGCCATCGCCAGAAATCAATTGCAATGACATGCCAGGCGAATCACTTTTTAAAGAAGCCGAAGTTAACTGGTGGCCGATATTTACCCGCAGAATTTGATCATCTATTATCGGCATTACCTCGCTGCCAGGATAGTAATAATTCATAATTGCCGTTGCGGTATCCCCTGCTAGGGCTAAACCACGAGCGCCAATCTGACTCATTCCAACACCATGTCCATAACCTTTGCCAGAAAATGAAATTGTGGCCGGTACTTCGGCTGAAGCTGAAGGCAGATTAGCCAGTACCAATATTGAAATCAGAAGGGGCGCAAGTGCGCCAAAGTTAGGTCGTTTCAACGTTAATCCTGGGGTACTAATGATTTTGGTGAGGTAATAAAACCGGCACCCCAAGCCATCTGCATTGTAATTAGGACTGCAGGCATCAAGACTCTTTCCAGCAACCCTTTGCCGAGTGCAATTCCTGCCACCAACGTGAAACCCAGATAGATTGCAGCTGGAATATAGAGCATTGGCGATAACAATGAACCAGCAATGAGCGAAAGTGAGGTTCCGGCCAGAGCAAGCGGTGGAGCTAAGTATCGATAGTTAATTGTGCCAGCATGTTTTCGCGAGACAACTCTTCGCCAACGACCATATTCAAAATATTGTTTTGCCAGGGCTGCTAAATTTGGCCTTGGTCGGTAAGTAACTTCTAGTCGGGGATCAAAGAAGATTTTGCCGCCGCGCTCTCGTAATCGAAAATTAAGTTCCCAATCCTGGGCGCGAATAAATCTCTCATCGAAACCACCAATTTCATTTAGCGCTTCTCGCAAGAAGCAACCCAAATACACAGTATCCACTTCACCGGATCCACCACCAGTGTGAAACTTTGCAGCCCCTACTCCAAGTGGGCTACGCATTGCTCGTGCAACACTTTGCTCAAATTTTGTTTTTCCGACAGCGCCCATTAATCCTCCGACATTTACAGCGCCAGTTTTGCGAAGTAGTTCAACTGCTACGGACAGATAATTACTTGGGATTTCAGCATGTCCATCGACTCTTACAATTATTGGAGAAATCGACTTTGCTAGTGCGATATTTAAACCAGCTGCAGTTCGCCCACTTGGATTAAGCACTACAACAACTCTGGAATCAGATTTAGCTAACTCATTTGCAATTTCAAGCGTTTCATCTTTTGACGGCCCAATTGCCAAGATAACTTCAAATTTTCCTTGATAATCCTGGGAAAGGATTGCTTTAACTGCAGCTGCTAAATGGTTTGCCTCATTTAAAACTGGCAGAATCACGGAGAGATCCGGTGAGGTAGATAACTCAACTTTTCTCGGAATAGGTGCGGTAGTCATAGCCCCTAAACCGTATCGCCCAAGTACGCTTTCGCCATGTCTTCGCCTCGCAAACACAGCCGTGCCATTCGGGCGATTACCTCACTTTCGCTAGGAATTGTGGCTCTATCTGCCATCGGTTGGCTGGGGCTTGGCCGAATTAGCGGATCCCTAAATAGAACTGATGCATTTGCCGGTATTGATAACCGCCCTGATAAACCGACAAGTGCAATGAATTTATTGCTAGTGGGTTCAGATAACCGTCAAGGTCTAACTAAAGATCAAATTCGCGAGCTTTGGGTCGGCGGAACTGACATTGCAGCCGGCGCTCGGTCAGACACTATGTTGCTTGTGCATATTAGTAAGGATCGCGACAGTGCAGTTATTGTCTCGCTTCCAAGAGATTCTTTAGTAACAATTCCAGAACATGTCAGTAGTTCGGATTCGACCAAAATAGTTCCCGCGCGTCAAAATAAATTGAACGCCGCCTTTAGCTTCGGCGGAGCTCCACTCTTAATCGAAACACTCGAAGGTGAAACTGGGCTGCGAATTGATCATTACATTGAGATAAATTATCTGGGCTTTACAAACATAATTGATGCACTTGGCGGAATTGATGTGTGCGTAAAGAAAGACATTAATGACTCTAAATCTGACTTAGAACTCTCGGCTGGCTTACAAACTCTCGATGGAATTCAAGCTCTCAAATATGTGCGCACGCGCGACTTTGATGGACTCGGAGATATCGGCCGGATGAAACGTCAGCAAGAATTCATGTCTGCGGTCTTGCGTAAAGCAACTAGCACTGGAACGTTACTGAATCCAATCAAACTTGTTAGCTTCCTCAATGCTGCGATCAAAACTGTAACAACTGATAATGATTTTAATAAGAATGACCTTTTAACCTTAGGTAAGCAGCTAAAGAACTTATCGGCCGATCGAGTTCGCACCCTCACAATTCCGCTCTCCACTGCAAATGGTCGAGCAGAGGGTGTTGGCTCAGTTGTAATCTGGGACAGCGTCCTCGCGCCTGATTTGTTCAATCGATTGCTGAGCGATCAACCAATAATTGATGAAGTTAAGGCGACACCATCGGCGAGTGCCTCCCCAACAACTACTATCGTCGATAAGTTTAAGACTCAAACCGCCTCTGACAACGCTTGCCCGAGTGCGAAATAAGGGAATAAATATGAAAATGAAGTTATCAGTAATCGGAACTGGTTACCTTGGCACTACACATGCAGCTTGTATGTCATCCCTTGGATTTGAAGTTATCGGAGTAGACACCGATGCTGCCAAAATTGCCCAGTTAAGCAGAGGCGAACTACCGTTTTATGAACCTGGTTTAGATACTTTATTAGACGAAGAAGTTAAATCTGGTCGCTTAACTTTTACCACAGATTTCTCACTCGTAGCAGATGCTGATATGCACTTCGTTTGCGTCGGAACTCCGCAGAGCAAAGATGGTCTGGCAGCTGATTTAACTTATGTGCGTTCTTCAGTTGCGGCAATTACCCCTTATTTAAAGCCGGGTTCATTAGTAGTTGGAAAATCAACCGTGCCAGTTGGGACCGCCCAATCTTTGCGCGAGGAACTTCTTCAATCCGCTCCCCATGCAGATTTAGCTTGGAACCCAGAATTTCTACGGGAAGGTTTTGCGGTAGAAGATACTTTGCGCCCTAATCGTTTAGTAGTTGGTGTAACTAGCGATAAGGCAGAAGAAATGTTGAAAGAAGTTTATGAGCCAGTGCTAGCTCTTGGCACCCCGTGGATTCGCGCTGATCTACCAACTGCCGAACTGGTTAAAGTAGCGGCAAACTCATTCTTAGCAACCAAAATCTCATTTATCAATGCGATGGCTGAAGTTTGTGAAGCAGCAGGTGGCGATGTCACGGTCTTAGCAAAGGCCATTGGTTACGACCCACGCATTGGCAATCGATTCTTGCAAGCCGGTATCGGATTTGGTGGCGGCTGCTTACCTAAAGATATTCGCGCATTTATGGCTCGCGCTGAAGAACTTGGCGCCAAGCAAGCTCTGGAATTCTTAACTGAGATCGACGCGATTAATTTGCGCGCGCGTCAACGTGTTATCGATGTGGTGCGCGCAGATCTTTCTGAAGATCTAACTCAGTACAAGATTGCCGTATTAGGCGCTGCTTTCAAGCCAGATAGTGATGATGTTCGGGATTCCCCAGCTTTAGATATTGCCGCACAGTTACATGCAGCTGGCGCCAAAGTAGTTGTTCACGATCCAAAAGCGATCGAAAATGCCCGCAAGCGTTTTCCTAATTTGGGTTTTTCGGAGTCAATTGAAGAGTGCGTTACTGGGGCAGACTTAATCTTGCACTTAACTGAATGGAAGCAGTATCGCGAGCTGGACCCAAAGGTGATAACAACTCTGGCAAAAGGGGCGCTAATCATTGATGGCCGCAATGCGCTCGATCGTGAGCTTTGGCGAGCAGCTGGCTGGAAATTCCACGCCTTAGGTCGCACTGATTAATATATGAATACCCCTGAAACAATTTCTCAAATACTTGAGTTTAAGAAT
>CANLAY010000033.1 GCA_947488635.1 Candidatus Nanopelagicaceae bacterium | reverse complement strand
TAGATGACGCTTCCAGTTAAATGAAGGTGAACAATTATAAGCCAGCATTTTGCCCGGGAACTTTGCATGAATCGCGTCTGCGAATTCTTTGGCCAGCGCTAAGTCAGGTTCACCAGTTTCAACCCAAATCAAATCGGCATACTCTGCAAAAGCTAAACCGCGTGTTACCACGGCATGCATGCCTGGCATAACTCGATAGAAACCTTCGTTAGTGCGCTCTCCAGTTGCATATTGCGCGTCGCGTGAATCGACATCAGATGTAATCAAGTCGGCAGCCAACGCATCGGTGCGAGCAATAATAAGTGTTTCAACGCCAGCAACATCGGCTGCTAATCGGGCGGCATTTAGCGTTCTGACATGTTGTTGGGTTGGAATCAAAACTTTTCCACCTAGGTGGCCACATTTCTTTTCTGAAGCAAGTTGATCTTCCCAGTGAACGCCGGCAGCTCCAGCTTGAATCATTGATTTCATAAGTTCGTAGGCATTCAGCGGTCCACCAAAACCTGCTTCAGCATCGGCCACAATTGGAGCAAGCCAATCAATACTTGCTGCGCCTTCAACGCGTTCTACTTGATCAGCGCGCATAAGAGCATTGTTAATACGACGCACAACGGCTGGAACAGAATTAACTGGATACAAACTCTGGTCTGGGTAAGTCTGACCAGAAAGGTTGGCATCTCCTGCTACCTGCCAACCGGAAAGATAGATCGCCTTTAGGCCGGCCTTGACCTGCTGAACCGCTTGGTTGCCAGTTAGAGCGCCAAGGGCGGCAACCCACTTTTCGGTATGAAGTAGATCCCAGAGGTTCTCCGCCCCACGCTTAGCCAGGGTCGAATCTTCAGTAATTGAGCCTCTTAAGCGCACCACATCTTCCGCGGTGTAATCGCGCTTAATGCCTGCCCAGCGAGGGTTGGTATCCCACTCTTTTTGCAGTTCTTCTGCGTTCTGGGTATTACTTCCGATACGGCTTTTCATGTACTACTCCTTTGTAGGTGTGAAAAAGCAAGGGTTTTTGTGCCCTTTGCTCTACTGCCTTGAGTATTGGCTAATGAATCTGGCTTTGCACGGCTTTTCGAACAGAATAAATCTAATATTTCTATTTTCTAGAACTTCCGTAATTCTGCTGCACATGGGAGTATTAATTATGAGCACTTTAGAAGAGCAATTCGATCCGCTAATCGTTGGCCGCAAAATTCGCGAGCTGCGCACGAAACAAGGAATGAATCTTGAAGTCCTTGCCCGCGCCATTGAACGGGCGCCTTCACAAGTGTCGGCAATTGAAAATGGAAAACGCACTCCCCCAATTTTGCAATTGCAGAAAATCGCAAACGCACTTGGTGTCACGTTAAATCAATTATTAACTGCAGATAAATTGAGTGCACGCTCGGCAAATGAACTTGAAATTGAACGCGCACAACGTAGTGGCCTTTACGCTTCTCTTGGTTTACCAGATGCTTTTATTGGAAAAACTGTAAGCAATAATATTCTCGACATTATTCTTGGGCTGCAACGCGAAGTTGAGAGATTGCACTTGCAGCGATCAGCAACGCCTGAAGAAGCGCGTCGCGCGAATTTAGAATTGCGCAAAGAAATGCGCAAAATAAACAACTACTTCCCAGCGTTAGAGGAAGAAGCTCGCAATCTCTTAGCGAAAATAGATCACACGTCCGGACCACTTTCAGAGCGCTTGACCGCAGAACTTGCTAACAAATTAGGTTTCACCTTGCACTACACGCAAGAATTGCCAGCCTCTACCAGAGTTATCACAGATGAAAAGAACGGTCGCATCTATCTACCAATGCGTCGCGAAGGCCGCGATGCACGAACTATTTTGTTGCAAGCTCTAGCTGGGCACATACTTAAGCATGACTCACCAAAAGATTATGGTGATTATTTATCACAGCGTGTTCTAACCAACTATTTAGCTGGCGCCTTACTAATGCCAGAATCTACAGCCGTTGAGTTTCTGCAAGATGCCAAGACTAAGCGCGAACTATCAGTTGAGGACTTACGCGATCACTTCGCAGTTAGCTATGAAGCAGCCGCCCATAGATTCACAAACCTGGCCACAGTGCACCTTGAGCTACCCGTGCACTTCCTAAAAGTCCACGAAAGTGGTGCTATCTCTAAAGCATATGAGAATGACAATGTAACTTTCCCATCTGATGTATTTGGCTCGGTTGAAGGCCAGATTGTCTGCCGTAACTGGAGTGCTCGCAAAGTATTCACAGTTGAAGATCGATTCACGCCTTATTATCAATACACAGATAAGCCAGCTGGTACTTATTGGTGCACCTCAAGAATTGAGAACAGTGATCAAGGTCAATTCTCAATCAGTGTTGGAACCAAATTTGAAACTGTAAAGTACTTCAGAGGCAGAGCTTCAACTACCCGCTACAAATCAAACTGTCCTGAGCCAACCTGTTGTCGGCATGCACCTGCTGAACTAGAGGATAAGTGGGGCGGAATGATTAGGCCGACGCCAAAAATAAACTCGAGCCTGCTTGCTGCGATGCCGCAAAACGGATTTCTAGGCATTGAACATCGAGAGGTTCTCGAGTTTCTGGAAGCACAACGGGATTCTTAAAATATCGCTACTCTAGAATGCGACGGGTACTTTCTTGCCAAATTTTATAAAGCGGTGCGGCTGCGCTTTGAGTTGCAGCCATAATTCCGCCAGATTCCGGAAATAGATTTATGGACCCAGTCTCATCCCAGACAGCTCCCCCTGCTTCGTGCACTATTAATGCTGCGGCTAAATGATCAATCGGGCTGTATTGACCGATAATCGAACCAACGCCACGCTGCGCTGCAACACCAACTAAAGTCAAAGTTCCAGATCCCATAATGCGCATGGTGCAATAGTTTTCGGCCAATGAATCAAGCAGATCTAGCATTCCGGGCCAAGGTCTATGTGCTGCTAGTTCAGTAGAGACAATTCGACTGCTTAATGGATTCTCAACATCGCTTTGATCTTCAACATTTAATTCGCGACCGTTTAGTTTTGCACCACGATCTTTAACTGCTTCAAATAATGAATTGCGCCATGGGTCAATCACCACTGCAACTATTGGAGTTCGGTTGAAAGCAAGAGCTAACGAAAATGAACTCCAAGGCAAGCGATTTGCAAAATTAGTTGTTCCATCAACTGGGTCTAGATACCAAGATGGTTTATCGCTGATGAATTGCCCACCAAATTCCTCACCCACAAAATTGTGATCAGGGAAATTCGTAGCAATTACTTCTCGCACGTGAATTTCTATCATTAGATCAACCTGCGTCACGATATCGGCTGGATTAAGCTTGATATTCATCGTCCCTGGTTCCATCGAACTTGCAACCAAGATTGCCCATTTACCTAAATCACGCGCAATCACCAGAGCTTTATCAATATCTATCTCAGCAATTGAACTCGCATTTGCCGATTCGATGCCATTAGCGCGTTGCGAAAGAATTGATTGCAAAAGGGCTAGTTCGTTTGTTGTAATTGAATCTACACCAATTGCATATGCCCATCGCATCGTTGCTTCATCATCGATGGTCCACACTGCAACTTTCAAGCCCATTTTGTGAAACTCTTCAACTCTTTTGCGATTTACAAATGAGTAGTGCAGGTTGATAAATTCTGGTGCCACCTCAGTTACTAGCTCTTGTGTCGGTAGAGCTAATTGATCCCAAGGCAACCAAATTTTTGCCTCTTTCGAGAGGGAGCGAATTTGTCTCATTCCATTTAGATTTCCGCACCAGTAGATTTGATCTGACCCTAACGTACCTGCTGCAGTTACCTCGTATGCAAGCTGAGCTGGATCAGTTTCTTCCATATCTATCATCAAGATTGAATCGGTGCCGATGAAGAGTGGCAAGACATCACTTAAAAGCGGAATGCGGTCATCTCCCTCACCAAGGTGCGAGATAAAGTTCCAGTCACGCTGGTCAACCGGGGCCGAAATACCCCATAGCCGCTCAAGTGTTGAGTCGTGTATCACAACTACTTCTTGATCTTTTGTTACGCGTACATCGATCTCAATTATCTGCGCGCCGGCTGCGATTGCAGACTTAATTGCAACCAAGGTGTTCTCGCGTAGCAGGCTTGAATCGCCGCGGTGTGCACAAGCCAGCGTCATCGCTGAAACCTTAGGCAACTTTGACTAACTTGCCATCTTTATAGATCAGCGCTTTAGAAATTCTTACGAATCCTGCATCACCGACTTGTGGAATATCTGCTGACATAAATGCGCGGATCTTCTGATCGTTGCTGGATAAATACACTTCAAAGAAGTGACCGCGCGGCACCACAAGGTCAACAGTTGCTGCATGACTGCCTGGCACTTGATGCGAAGAGAAAAGAACATCTTCTGGGCGGATTCCAACTACGTTATCACCGGTTTGAATTCGACCTTCAGCGAAGTTGCCAGTAAAGCGATTTAGGCTGCCAATAAAGTTTGCCACATATTCAGTTGCTGGCTCGTCATAGAGAGCTTGCGGTGTACTAAATTGTTCAATGCGGCCGTCGTTCATAACCGCAATTCGATCAGAGATTGAAAGTGCCTCGTCTTGATCGTGCGTAACAATAACCGTGGTGATGCCTAGGCGGCGTTGTAGGTCTCTAATATCTTCGCGTACTTTCACGCGTAGTTTCGCATCTAGATTGCTCAGCGGCTCATCAAGTAAGAGTATGTCGGGCTCTTGTACAAGGGCACGCGCCAAAGCCACTCGCTGTTGCTCACCACCAGATATCTGGCTTGGGCGAGAATCTTTATGATGCATTAAATTCACGAGACCTAATGCGTCGTGGACTCTCTTTTCGATTTCACTTTTCGCGAGTTTACGAATCTTTAGCGGATAAGCGATATTTTTAAAGACTGTCATATGTGGCCACAACGCGTAATTCTGAAATACCATTGCACTCGGGCGCTTATCTGGGCCAAGCGTTGTAACATCTTTACCCGCAAGAATTACTTTGCCAGCCTCGGGAATCAGAAACCCGGCTATCATTCGTAGAGTTGTTGTCTTTCCACAACCCGATGGACCAAGCAATGAAACCATTTCGCCTTTTTTGACGCTGAGGTCTAGATTTTCAATGATGGTGCGACCACCAAGAATCTTGTTTAGGCCGATAAGTTCTAGCCCAACGCTATCTTTTGCAATAGACATTAATTAACCTCTTTCAGATTTATCATTTTATTTGGAAACCTTCTGCTAGTTGCCCACCAATAATTTGCTTTCTAGCTAGCGAAATGAGAATCACTGAAGGAATTGCCAGAAGTAGTGAGAACACTGCTGAAATTTGCACTGGGTAATTCAGCACTAGGGCATACATCTTTGTTGGCATCGTGTAGATAGTTGGAACACCAACTAAATAAGTACCCTGTGCTTCATCGAATGCGGCTAAGAAAGACATGACCAGTGCTACTAGAATCCCCGGCATTGCTAAGCGAAGTGTGATATCCCAAAAAACACGTAGCTTAGATGCGCCAGCATCTCTAGCGGCATCTTCGAGATTGCGAGGGACGGCGCTAAATGCTGCGGCTGGAATCCAGGTCATGAAAATAACTGTTCCAAGAACTTGAATAATGATGATTCCAAGAATGGTACCCATTAAATTCAATGTGTAAAAAAGAGTTGCGATTGAAGCAAATAGACCAATCTTGGGAAAAGCATTGGCTGCGAATATACCGATAAGAAAAGTCTTCCGGCCCAAAAACTCATAACGTGAAAAAGCATATGCAGCTGGTAAGCAGATTGCGGCAGAGATGAGCACAACAATAGGGCTAATAATTAGTGAGTTTTTGATTGCCTCCAATAGCGAGCCATCGTCAGCAATAACTCGCCACCAACGCATGGTCAGACCATCTGGCAGTAGGTTAGGAAAAGTCCATTCGGTCACAAATGCGCGAATAGCTAACCAAAATAGTGGACCTAGGATAAACAGTCCCATGAATCCAATAAAAGCTGAAAGAAAGATTCTTACTAGCCAGGAATTAGTTTGAATGTTTAGTTTATTAGCTGAATGACTCATTAAATTCTTCCGCTCTGTTTAGCACTTCTAACATTTGCCCAGATATAGAAAAACCCAATTCCTGAGGCAGCTACAAATATTACGAACGCCATAACTATTGAGTGTTGTGGTCGGTTATATGGACCGAAGAAGTTCGAAATTTCAACTCCAAGCATGGTTGGCTGGTTTGCTCCCAGGAAGTAAGGAATAGTGAATGACCCCATGATTCCAATTGCCGTAAAAGTTGTGGCAATAACAATTGGGACAAAAGCCAATGGGATCATAACTGTTGCAATAATTCGCATAAACCCAGCACCTGCATCTTGAGCCGTTTCAATAAGAGCATCTGGCACTGATTGCAACCCAGATGAAATCATAAGGATCGCAAATGGCAGTGAAGTCCAAATAACGCCGATAGTCACCGCATTATTTGTCATAGTCAGTGTTGGGAAAGTCAATCCGAAATGATAAAAAATTGTTTTGAAAAAACCAGTTCCGTCATAAAAAGTTCGAATAGCAAAAGCAGAGATAACGACTGGCACAAACAAAGGCACTAATGAAAGTGCTACTAAAATTGTGGCTAGACGACCACCAATAATTCGTTGATAAATAGCCATTCCTAGAGCCAAAACGATGACTAACGTGGTCGCTACGAAGGTGATTTCTAAAGTTGCTTTCAAGTTTCCTGGAAAGCGAGAGTCGGAAAAAACGCTCTTGTACGCTTCTAACGTTCCCCACCAATTTGTCTTGGTGTAAATCTCTTGACCTATTAGAGCAACTATTTCATTTGGCCCCGTTGTGAATCCTAACGTGAATGAAAAAGCAAGCAGTATCGGCCCGCCAATAAAGAACAAAATGACCAGAACTGGCGGAAGTGCCATAAAAAAGCCGAGAGGAGATAGCCTTGCAGTTTTTTTGACCGCTAGGCTATCTCCTACTGTGACTTCTTTGCTTTTGCTCATTAAGTTTTTTTACTTAATTACTTTCCTGGAACTTCAGCAGCCCATGCAGTTCTCAGATCAGCAGCATTCGCTGAGATGTAACCTGCGCGAATTGCTGCGATGTTTATATCAGAAACGGTTGCGCCAATTACTGGATCCAACTTTGAAGCTGGAATAACCGGAATACCATTCATATTTCCAGCAACAATAAGGTTCTGCGCTGTTGGAGAAAGTACCCAATTCACTAAATAGCGTGCAGCAGAACGGTTCTTGCCAGTTGCTGGAATTCCTAGGAATGCTGGTCCGCCAGTTAGTGATGGACCAGAAATGCCGTAGTACTTAACATCCTTTGGCATAGTGCCAGCTTTGATTGCTGATGCAATCTGATCTGACCAGACTGGCGCAAGGTCAACTAATCCCTTGGCAAGAAGATCAAGTGTTCCTGCATTGTTTGTAGGATAAGTTCCATTTTGACCATATGTGAACTTGTTCAGACCTCGCAAAATATCCCAACCCTTTGCCCACTTAACTTGTGTTTCCTTGTCAGCACCGGTCTGCAATTTTAGGATTTCAGATGCTGATAGTTGGCTATCTAGAACTGTTTGCACGAAAGAGTATCCTGAACCGCCACCTGATGGCGCGTTATAGGTGAACTTTCCTGGATTAGCTTTAATCCAAGTGAGAACGTCGGCTAGTGTCTTGGGAGGTGTCTTAACGTTCTTTGAGTTATAGGCCATCAACACCGTTGATGCACGGTATGGAATGCCACCCTTGCCATTTGTCACTAGAACTTTAGGAACCATCTTTAAGTTTGGAACCAGGCCGGTGTAAAGAGGGAAAAGTAATCCGGCTGAACCTAGCGTTGTTGTGATTCCACCATCAATTAAGTCCATACCTGGGTCGCGCTTTTTCGCAACTGCGGCTGTGATTTTTGCAAGAGTTTGTGTATCGTTTGCACCGTTACGATCGAAAGTTACCTTTACGTCGTAATCTGGATATTCCTTGCTAAATGCAGGAATTAGTGTTTTTTCCCATAGATCTAAAATATTCGTATCTGCTGCTACATAAATTCTGATTGTTGTAGATGCGGCCTGGCTGCTAGGTGCAACAACACCTAAGCTCAGAGTTGCAACAGTTGTCAGCGCTAAGGCGCTAACTAACTTCTTTTTGAGTAGATTCTTGAACACGATGAAGCCTCCAAATAGTCTCGATAACACATTGACCCAAATTGATTTGGTCGGCCAACAGTAAGGTTTAGCTGGTAAACAGATCGCTAAGAGTCTGGGCCTAACAGATGACGAATGAGTAAATGTTCATTAGAGATTGCGATAAACAGTTAATCTCAAATTCACTTTAATGGTAAATCTCCTCTGAACAAGTAGAGTCACTTTTGCCACTTTCTTGACTTAAGGTTTTACTAAATCGCCAATTAGCCCAAGAAAGTAACCCATCAACGTGCGCATTGGGTCAGGTTGGTTTGCGTGCCGACCTAGGAAGTCAGAAGTTCCGTCACGACCACAGAGAGATTGAATGATCGCTGGCCCACCTGGGTGCAGTGCAGCCCATTTAGTTAAATCATAAACGCCGCCATCTACAACGGTCCAGCAGTCGGTGCTAGAGCTGTGTTTCTTAACTTCTTCGAGAGTAAATACTGCTTGCCCAGTACTTGGTGTGGGTGAAGGCGCAGGAGAAGGAGCCGGTGCCGGCACTATAGGCACAGTTGACCCAATTGCAAACCCTAACGTTGGACGTACCTCTTCAAACATTGCATAGAAATCTACAAGTTCAATACCGGTTGCTGCTTCAAAAGCCACACCAAAGGACTTTCCTTGACCCATTTGGCTAAATACATCAACCATGTTTTGAATACCGACGTTAGCTACTAAGAATTCAACTCCTAGTGCTCCGAGATTGTAAGGAAAAATATCGCCCGCTCTATTTAAATTAGTTTTAGCGTCTTCTAGTTTTCCATTTCTAGTTGCGGGGTCTGAGAGAACGTTCTTAGTTAAGTACGGTCTGCCTTCATTTTCGTAGCTAATCAGACCTAATTTACTTGATGTCTGGATTCCGACAAATAC
This sequence comes from Candidatus Nanopelagicaceae bacterium, assembly GCA_947488635.1. Taxonomy (GTDB): domain Bacteria; phylum Actinomycetota; class Actinomycetes; order Nanopelagicales; family Nanopelagicaceae; genus Planktophila. The sequence continues at coordinate 43 of CANLAY010000033.1, read as the reverse complement.
GGCCGAACCTTCAAGGAACCATTGTGGGCCGCCGGATCCATCT
>CANLAY010000032.1 GCA_947488635.1 Candidatus Nanopelagicaceae bacterium | reverse complement strand
CGCGGCCAAACTAAACCAAGGAAGGCAGCCGGTACCGCTGAATCTAAACCCCACGCGCGAATATCGCCCATTGCTTGCGCCCCAAGTGCGCCAGCTAAGGTGAAAAGATTCCAAAAAACAAATACCCCAAAACCAGTTAACCAAAAGCCTTGGCGCATGGCTTCAGGGCTGCGCACTTCTTGACCGAGTGCAACGCCAGTTGATTCATCGATAGTTATTTGAGCCGCAACAATTCGTTTAAAACCTTTAACTTTTAACCGCGGCGCCATGATCACGCCATATAAACCATTTCGAATTCCGAGTAGGGAAGCGGTCGCAATTCCGCTTAAAGCAGTTCCGCCAGCACCTAGTACTCCAACTACTGCGAATTGTGATGCACCCGAGAAAGTCAGCAGTGAAAGCAAGCAACTTTGCAAAACGCTAAAGCCATTGGCCACAGCTGCGGCGCCAAAAGCCACGCCATATGCACCGACGGTCAATGAAACGCTGAGCGAATCGCGAAGGGTGGCACTGTTCACTTTGGACACGCGGCCATTCTGCCGTAGAAATCCACAACCGCGTGCAGGTGGCTAGATAGGGTCGCCTCATGAGCACCGAATCAACGCGTACCAGTGAGATCATCTTCCGAAGCGACATGACGGTCGAGTTGGTTAAAGCCAGCGCCAGCGATGCCGATGTCATTTGGGCAGCGCGCGTATCTACCGCGGGTGAGCAATCCCTCGATGAGATCGGTGAAGACCCAGCACGTTCGGCCGGGCTAATTAATTATTTAGCGCGCGAGCGTCATGGTTCACCATTTGAACATACTTCGATGACCTTCTTTATTTCAGCACCTATTTTTGTATTCCGTGAATTCATGCGACACCGCATTGCGTCATATAACGAAGAGAGTGGTCGTTATCGCGAACTCTCACCAGTTTTCTACGTGCCAGATGCCGATCGTAAATTAATTCAAATCGGCAAAGCTGGTGCATATACATTTGTTGATGGCACAAAAGAACAACTGGAAATTACCGAAGCAGCGATGAAAGAGGCCTACATCTTGGCTTATAAGCAATATCAAGTAATGCTCGATGCTGGCATCGCCCGTGAAGTTGCGCGCGCTGTTTTGCCGGTCGGACTTTATTCATCGATGTATGTAACGATGAATGCCCGTGCATTGATGAATTTCTTATCGCTTCGCACGGCCCGCGAAGGATCTCATTTTCCTAGCTACCCACAACGCGAAATTGAGATGGTGGCCGAGAAAATGGAAGTCGAATTTGCCCGATTAATGCCATTAACCCACGCTGCATTCGAGAAATCCGGACGAGTTACTCCTTAAAAACGGGTAAGGTTACGCGTATGGCAATCGACGCTCCATTCGGCCGCATGATCACGGCGATGGTGACCCCATTTAGTAAGGATGGCTCGGTCGATTGGGATGGCGTTGCAAAGTTGGCGCAACACTTAGTTGAAAACGGCCATGATGCAATTGCAGTTAATGGCACAACCGGTGAAGCACCAACTACGAAGTCTTCGGAGAAAATCGAAATTATTAAAGTTGTTAAATCAACAGTTGGTTCAAAAATCAAAGTTATCTCTGGTGCTGGCGATAATGAAACTGAATATTCAGTTAACCAAGCAAAGCGCACAGCTGAAGCTGGCGCCGATGGCTTGCTAGTTGTAACTCCTTATTACAACAAGCCACCACAAGCCGGAGTCGAAGCTCACTTCAGAGCTGTGGCTGATGCAACTGATCTGCCATTGATGATGTATGACATTCCTGGTCGCACCGGTGTTGAAATTGAATCTGACACAATCGTGCGCTTATTTGAACATAAAAATATTGTGGCGCTCAAAGATGCCAAAGGAAATGTCGCGGCAACTTCTTGGGTAATTAAGCGTTGTGGAATTCCAGTTTATTCAGGCGATGACATTCTAAATTTGCCGTTCCTATCTGTTGGCGCAGTTGGGTTCGTTTCAGTCTGTGGTCATACAGTTGGTAAAGATCTAAAAGCAATGCTTGATGCTTGGTTTGCGGGCGATACCGGCCGCGCACTTGAAATTCATCAGAAGCTGTTGCCAGTATTTACTGGCACTTTCCGCACGCAAGGTGCGATCCTGACCAAAGCCGCCCTCAACCTGATGGGACTTCCTGGCGGCATAACTCGACTTCCATTAGTAGATGCAACCGAAGCTCAGATTGCGCAACTGCGCGAAGATCTGCGTGCCGGTGGCGTCGCCGTTTAATTTATGAATCATCCACATCCCGAATTAGGAACGCCTAGCAAATTAGTTGCTGGGGGACTACGCATTGTTGCCTTAGGCGGCTTAGCTGAAATCGGTCGCAACATGACTGTCTTTGAAACTAATGGAAAACTATTAATTGTTGATTGCGGAGTTCTATTTCCAGAAGAGAATCAACCAGGTATTGATTTAATTTTGCCGGACTTTTCCTATATTCGTGATCGCCTAAATGATGTAATTGGCATAGTTCTAACACACGGCCACGAGGACCATATTGGCGCTGTTCCATACCTACTTCGCGAGCGTGGTGATATTGCAATCTATGGATCAGCGTTAACTATTGCTTTGATCTCAGCTAAGTTAAAGGAACATCGTATTTCACCACTTACTCGCGAAGTTAAAGAGGGCGATATTGAGGACATCGGTCCGTTCTCAGTTGAATTCATGGCAGTTAACCATTCGATCCCTGACGCGTTAGCAGTTGCGATTCACACAAAGGCCGGCACAGTTCTACACACTGGTGATTTCAAAATGGATCAATTACCACTTGATGGTCGCGTTACTGATTTACCGGCCTTTGCTCGATTGGGTGAAGCCGGCGTGGATATCTTTTTAGTCGATTCAACTAATGCCGATGTGCCAGGTTTTATGCCCTCGGAGCGCGAAATTATGCCAGCGCTAGATCGGGTTTTCCGCAGCACCAGGCGCCGAGTTATAACTGCGACATTTTCTTCACACATACACCGCGTGCAACAGATTATTGATACTGCGCATGAACATAACCGAAAAGTCGCTTTTGTCGGTCGTTCAATGGTGCGCAATATGAAAATCGCTCAAGAAATGGGTTTTCTAAAAGTGCCAGATGGCATCGTCTTTGATGCTAAAGATCTCGATGCTTATGACGATAACGTTGTATTGATTTGCACTGGTTCCCAAGGTGAACCACTTGCGGCTCTCTCTCGAATGGCAAATGGCGATCATCAAATTCGCGTGGGCGAAGGCGACACAGTGATTCTGGCATCATCACTGATTCCGGGAAATGAGAATTCAGTATTTCGAATCATTAATGAACTAACTCGCTTCGGCGCAAAAGTGGTTCATAAAGGTAATGCCATGGTGCACGTCTCTGGTCACGCAGCAGCTGGCGAACTTACCTATTGCTACAACATCGTTAAGCCAAAGTATGTAATGCCAGTACACGGTGAATGGCGCCACTTGCGAGCTAACGCAGAATTAGCAATTGCAACTGGCGTTCCACGCAAAAACACTATTGTTATTGAAAACGGAATCGTGGTTGATTTAATTGATCACGAAGCACAGGTAGTCGGTAGCGTTCCTTGCGGTTTTGTCTATGTAGATGGTCAAAGCATTGGCGATATAACTGAAGATTCGTTAAAGGATCGACGTATTTTGGGCGAAGAAGGTTTCATTTCAGTAGTAGTAGTAATTGATGCGCAAAGCGGAAAAATTGTGGCCGGCCCAGATATTCATGCGCGCGGATTTAATGAAGATGAGTCGCTATTTGATGGCGTGAAATTAGAGATTGAAAAAGCTTTGACCCGGGCAGTTGCAGATGGCATCAACGGCACCCATCAACTTTCCCAAGTTGTTCGTCGCACCATCGGTAGTTGGGTGGGCGGAAAACATCGTCGTCGTCCAATGATCGTGCCGGTGGTCATCGAGGTTTAACGCGGCGCGCCTGACCTATCGGGTTTTAGTAGACCTTTAGGCTTAGGCAGTTATGGCAAAGAAGAAAACACGCACAAAAAGTAGCGGCATCGGCAGTTCAATCCTGCGCGGGCTAGCTGCGATTTGGCGCGGGCTGGCTAAATATTTAGGCAAGTCAATTCGCTTTGTTGCTAAGGGAGCTAAGGATTTAGATCCAGCTCATCAACGCGATGGCTTTGCATTCCTGCTCCTAATTTTGGCGATCATGGCAGCTGCTGGCACCTGGTTTGATGGCGGCAACATTGTTGGTCGCGCTCTTGCCAGTTTCTTTTACGGTGGATTTGGTCGCATCGGAATCTTTACACCGCTAGTCCTGGGCTACTTTGCTTTCCGGTTATTTCATTCACCAGATAAAAAGAGAGCAACTGGTCGCATCGTAGTTGGCACAATTGCGCTGTTACTTAGTACTACGGGTATTGCCCATCTATTAAACCAATCCAGCGGCACTGGCACGACTGCAATGCATAACGGTGGTGGCTGGTTAGGTTATGGAATCTCGCAACCACTAGTTGTATTGATGACAGATGTCTTGGCATACCCAGTTTTGATTCTGCTCCTTTTCTTTGGTTTATTAGTAACGACGGCGACGCCAGTTTCTTCAGTAATCACCCGAATGAAAAATACCGCGACTTGGCTAAATTCTAAGCGCCCTGATCGCAGCGAAGAAGAGTTTAAAGTTACAGATACTCCGCCATTTGAAACTCCGGTAGTTGCCGAATGGAATAAGCATAAAGATGATGAAGAAGAGTTAGACGAAGAAAGTTTTGACGAAGAATTCACCGTCGAAGTCCCAGTGGCCACGATTATTCCGCCAACTGCAGTTCCAGCCCCGGCCAGCACCGCAAGACCCGAGCAACTAATGCTTTCAAGTGATGCCATCTATGAGCTTCCTTCGCCAGATCTACTGCGCACTGGGCCGGCTGCCAAAGCCAAAAGTAAAGCAAATGAAATCGTGGTTGCAGCTCTTACCGAAGTTTTCTTGCAATTCGAAATTGATGCCCAAGTAACTGGTTTCATGCGCGGTCCAACTGTCACGCGATACGAAGTTGAACTTGGAAATGCAGTTAAGGTCGAACGCATTACTGCGCTTTCAAAGAATATTTCATATGCAGTTGCAAGCAGTGACTTGCGAATTCTTTCCCCGATTCCAGGTAAGTCAGCTGTCGGTATTGAAATTCCAAACGCCGATCGCGAAATTGTGGCCCTGGGCGATGTAATGCGTTCAAGTGTGGCTGGCCAAGATCACCACCCAATGCTGGTCGCACTCGGTAAAGATGTCGAAGGTAACTTTGTATGCGCAAACCTGGCCAAAATGCCGCACTTATTGGTTGCTGGCGCAACTGGTGCGGGTAAGTCTTCGATGATCAACGCGATGATTGTTTCAATCTTGATGCGATCGACTCCAGATGAAGTAAGACTCGTTCTAATTGATCCAAAGCGAGTTGAATTAACAGCGTATGAAAATATTCCGCACTTGATCACACCGATTATCACTAGCCCTAAAAAGGCAGCTGATGCGCTTACTTGGGTAGTTCGCGAAATGGACTTGAGGTATGAAGATTTAGCAACCTTTGGTTTCCGTCATATTGATGATTTCAATAAAGCTGTGCGCGCTGGCAAAGTTGTGCCTCCTCCAGGTAGTGATCGCAAGATCGAGCCTTACCCATACCTACTTGTAATCATCGACGAACTTGCCGACCTAATGATGGTTGCTGCTCGCGAAGTAGAAGAATCTGTGGTTCGCATTACGCAGTTAGCACGTTCGGCCGGTATTCACTTAGTGCTGGCAACCCAACGACCATCTGTTGATGTCGTTACAGGTTTGATTAAAGCTAATGTGCCATCACGTTTATCTTTCGCAACAAGTTCATTGGCTGATAGCCGAGTAATTCTTGATACCCCGGGTGCGGAAAAGTTAGTTGGCCAAGGTGACGGACTCTTTATTCCAATGGGTGCTAGTCGAGCAATTCGTATTCAAGGTGCTTATGTTTCTGAGCGCGAGATTGAAGCAGTAGTGGGCCACGTTAAAAAGCAATTAGCCCCTCGCTACCGTTCTGATGTGACTGCGCCGCCTGCTGCAACCAAGATGGTTGATAAAGAAATTGGCGATGATTTAGATATCTTGCTGCAAGCAATTGAGCTAGTAGTTGGTACCCAATTTGGTTCAACTTCGATGTTGCAACGAAAACTTCGCGTGGGCTTTGCTAAAGCTGGGCGCTTGATGGACCTCATGGAATCACGCGGAATCGTGGGACCTTCAGAAGGTTCTAAGGCGCGCACGGTTCTGGTAAAACCCGATGAACTCGATTCAGTACTGGCAACCATTCGCGATTACTAAAGGCTATGTAGCCCCTGAGTTGTAAGCATGGGGTGAGAAGTAGGGCTACATCTTTAATTATTCATCCGGTGGCTACCCAATTGCCACCGCATGGGGCTAGCCTTACCTTTTCCGGCTTTATTAGGCTAGCTTAAAGAGGATTTAAAAATGTCCCTTGGTGCGTTGATTGCTAAATCACGCGCTGACGCACGCCTATCAATTGAAGATCTAGCTAAGTTAACAAACATTCCGGCCACGCTTTTGCGCGATATGGAAAATGATAATTTCGCAAAATGTGGTGGCGAAACTTATGCCCGCGGACATCTGCGCAACATCGCAGCCAAAGTCGGAATTGATCAGCGAATCTTTTTAGATTTATTTGAAACTGAAGTTACTGCCCCGGCAAAGCCAATTCGTGAACTCTTAAATGAGAACAACGTAACGATGCCGTATCAAGAGCCGAAGCGAATTTCCTGGAAAGTTTTAGCAGCTGGGTCAGCTGCCGCCTTAGTTCTCTTCGCTGGCGCTCAAATTATTTTTTCAAATACAGATACTGGTAATGATCCAGAAGTGATTATTACAACATCGGCTACCCCATCTAATTCAGCTTCTGAATCTGTCACACCTAGCGTTGCTGCATCACCAGAAATTGTTGAAGGAGTAAATGTCGAATTAGTGGCAAGTAGGGGAATCACTTGGCTTTATGCCACAAATGAAAGCGGCGAAGTCTTATTTTCTGGGCAAGTTCGCGAGGGTGCAACCAAGACATTTAACGCAGCAAAACAAGTTAATTTGCGAGTCGGCAATGCAGGCGCCGTAGATATCTCGGTAAATGGCAAAGATGTTGGCTCAATAGGTGCTAATCGCGAGGTCGTAAACCTGACATACAACGCTGAATAGCTAAATAAAGTAAGATCAGTGCAATGAAGCGCACGGTGGCAGTCGTAACTTTGGGGTGTACCCGCAACGAAGTCGACTCCGAAGAACTAGCCGGTCGCCTTTTAGCCGATGGTTGGACCCTGGTCGATGATGTTGAATCGGCCGAAGTTGCCCTCGTAAACACTTGTGGTTTTATTGAATCCGCTAAAAAAGATTCAGTTGATGCGTTGCTTGAAGCTAACTCGCTTAAAGGTCACGGCGTAACCCGCGCAGTTGTAGCAGTCGGTTGCATGGCTGAGCGATATGGCGCCGAACTAGCAGCTGCGCTTCCCGAAGCCGATGCAATTCTAGGCTTCGATGACTACCAAGATATTTCAGCCCGCCTGCAATCAATCGTTGCCGGTAATTCACATACTTCGCACACCCCACGTGATCGTCGTGCGCTGCTGCCTATTTCTCCAGTTGACCGTGCTGCCAAGCGCGATGAAACTTTAGAAATTGCACCCCGTAAACGTTTAACAGATACGCCATGGGCACCGCTAAAGATTGCAACTGGTTGCGATCGACGTTGTTCTTTCTGCGCAATCCCATATTTCCGTGGGGCATTTGTTTCACGTCGCCCAACTGAAGTGATCGACGAGGGTCACTGGTTAGCTGAAAGTGGCGCAACTGAGCTTTTCCTTGTTAGCGAGAACACGACTTCATACGGTAAAGACCTGGGTGATTTAACTTTGATGGAAAAAGTATTGCCTGAACTAGTAGCTATTCCAGGTGTGCAGCGAGTTCGTTTGTCTTACTTGCAGCCGGCTGAAATGCGCCCTTCGCTATTGCAAGCAATGATTTCAACTGAGAAAGTTTCGCATTACTTTGATTTAAGTTTCCAGCACAGTAGTGCCACTGTGTTACGTCGCATGCGTCGTTTCGGGGATAACGAAAAGTTCTTACATTTAATCTCGCAAATCCGCGCGCTCTCACCAACTGCCGGCATTCGCTCTAACTTTATTGTTGGTTTTCCCGGTGAAACTGAAGCTGATTTCAACGAGTTAGTTGAATTCTTAAGTAAAGCCAAACTAGATGCGATTGGCGTCTTCGGTTATAGCGATGAAGACAATACCGAAGCCCTTAATTTGTCAGATAAATTGCCCGAAGAAGTAATCAAACAACGCGTTGAAACCCTTTCCTCGCTAGCTGATAACTGGGTATCTGATCGAGCAGCAGCGCGCATTGGTGAAGAAGTTACCGTTTTGATTGAAGATGCCGAACTGCAAGAAGGTCGCGCAGACCATCAGGGTCCTGAAGTAGATGGAACGACTTCATTTATCGGCACTTCATTTAAGGTAGGCCAGTATGTTAAGGGCGTGGTCGTAGATTCATTAGGCGCTGATCTAGTCGCTGAGGCAATTGGTTAATTTCATGGCCAAAGAATTAAATCTGCCCAATTCGCTAACTATTGCGCGCATTGCTTTCTTGCCCGTTGGCGCTTATGCGATCTTTAAAAATGGTGGCGATGATCAAACTTGGCAATGGATTGCTTGGGTGATTTTCTTCTTAATTGGCATGACCGATGTGCTAGATGGCAAGTTAGCGCGTAGTCGAAATTCAGTTACCGAACTGGGCAAGTTCCTAGATCCAGTTGCCGATAAGGCCATGATTGCAACGGCCATGATTTCGCTTTCAATTCTAGATCGTCTGCCGTGGTGGATCACCATAGTTATTTTGTCTCGCGAAATATTTATTACTTTTTTCCGGTTAGCGGTAATTAATCGAGGCGTGATTCCAGCTAATCGTGGCGGAAAACTAAAAGCTATGTTCCAAGGGTTCGGGGTTGGCTTTTATGTCATGCCGCTTTCCTCATCGCTCTATTGGTTCCGCGATGGCTTTATGTATATCGCGATCGCGTTAACTATTGGCACGGGAATTTACTATGTGCGATCGGCGCTGAAGTGAAAGAAGAATTCGCTGGTCTTGCCGATATTTT
>CANLAY010000031.1 GCA_947488635.1 Candidatus Nanopelagicaceae bacterium | reverse complement strand
TGGCTGAAGCGGTGCTCGAAAAATTTGGCGGCGACAGCGTTGGTGAAACTAAGCGAAATTTCGGAAGTTATATCGCACATTTATCGATAAAATGAGCACTCAGATAATTCTGATCGGTCCACCAGGTGCTGGGAAAAGCACTATTGGACATTCACTGGCTAAGAAAATGAAGGTCAAGTTCGCTGATACCGATTCCCTAATCGAGGCTAAGTTGGACAAGAAGATTTCTGACATCTTTGTTGATTTAGGTGAACCAGTGTTTCGTCAAGAAGAATTGGTAGTTCTGGCCGAAGTTTTGCAATCTGACAATGGTGTTGTTTCCCTTGGGGGAGGCGCTCCTATTTCGCCGCAGGCTCAGGAGCTACTCCGCAATAGTGGAGCGATTGTCATTTTCCTAGACATTTCCCTTGGTAAAGCGGCGGCACGAGTTGGTTTTAATCGTGATCGTCCGCTTTTGCTAGGCAATCCACGTGCTCAGTGGAACGAACTCATGAGCTCTCGTCGACCAATTTATGAGAGTTTGGCGACTGCAGTTGTTCCGGTTGATGATCGTTCAGTAAATGAAATATGTGCCGATATTTTGGCGGTTGCGTAGTGAATAGTATTTCGGTTATTGCCGATCGCGATTATCAAGTTGTAATCGATATTGATTGGCTAAGAGGCATTGAACCGTATCTAGTTAATCGTGGCCAAATCGCAGTTATTGTTTCCGAGAACATGCGCGATCGCATTGCAAATTTGCCAAGTACAGATGCGCAGATTCATATTTTCACAGTGCCAGATTCTGAAGCTGGTAAGTCTTTTGCTACTTACCAAAAAGTGCTGGATTGGTTAGGCGCTGCTGGTTTCACGCGTAATGACTTAATTGTGGCAGTAGGCGGCGGAGCAGTTACTGATCTATCTGGTTTTGTTGCCAGCAGTTGGTTACGCGGCATTGAATGGGTGGCAGTTCCTACGACACTTGCGGCGATGGTCGATGCTGCAGTCGGCGGCAAGACCGGAATCAATAGTGAATACGGCAAGAACTTAATTGGTTCGTTCTATTCACCAATTTCGGTATTAGTTGATCTATCTTGGCTCTCAACGCTAAGTGATCGTGATTTCGCTGCTGGTTTAGCCGAGGTAATTAAGTGCGGCTTTATTGTAGACACCCAGATTGTCGAACTTCTTAAAGATAGAAATTTGTTGGAAGTTCGTAGTGATCGCGATCTGACGCTTGAGCTAATTACGCGTTCAATTGCGGTTAAGGCGAAAGTTGTGAGTGGCGATTTCAAAGAAAGCTTTGATCGTGAGATCTTGAATTATGGTCACACCCTTGGTCATGCCATCGAGTTGCATAGTAAGTACGCCCTGCGACATGGCGAATGCGTCTCGATTGGCTTGGTATTCGCAGCGAATCTTGCCAATGAATCAGGCATCCTCGCCGACCAAGCCACTGATTTACACAAGAAAATACTTAGCAATCTTGGGTTGCCTACCTCATACGAAGGCCGCCATTGGCCAGAGTTGCGTGCCAACATGGCAATCGATAAAAAATCACGATCGGGCACATTGCGATTTGTGGCAATCAGCGAACTCGGTAGGACGCTACGAATTGAAGCGCCAAGTGAAAGCGACTTGCTCGCAGCATATGAGAGGCTTTGCTCATGAAGATTCTGGTAATCAATGGTCCAAACCTTGCTCGTTTAGATATTCGTGACTCGAGCATCTATGGTGATTTCAATTATCCGCAGCTCAAGTCCTTCATTGAAGAGTCCGCTAAGAGTCATGGATTTACGGCAGATGTAAGACAAAGTGATGACGAAGCAACCATCATTTCTTGGTTACATGAAGCTGCTGATAATTCGACCCCGGTAATCATCAATCCAGCGGCATTTACACATTACTCATACGCAATTCGCGATGCCGCCGAATTAGTTAAGTCGCCATTGATTGAAGTGCATTTATCTAATCCGCTAGCCCGCGAAGAATTCCGGCACACTTCAGTTATCTCTGGTGTAGCAAATGGCACTATCGGTGGTTTTGGTCCCAATTCATACGCTTTGGCGATTTCGGCGCTCAAAGGACTAACAAAGTAAAACTGCGGGTACGGATTTAAGTATTCGCACGGGTATTAGGTATCCTAAGCACCTATTCGAGCCCACCGAACTGCGGTGGCTATAAGTCTGCGCTCGTTGTGCAGATAGGGGAGTTTGCAAAGTGGCAACCACAAGTGATCTTAAAAATGGCATGTGTCTTGATATCGAAGGTGCACTTTGGACTGTCATCGAATTCCAGCATGTTAAGCCCGGTAAAGGCCCAGCATTCGTACGCACCAAAATGCGTCAAGTTTTGACAGGGAAAGTTGTGGAAAGAACTTTAAACGCTGGTGTCAAGATTGAGATAGCTATTCTGGAAAAGCGCGAAATGCAGTTCCTCTACAAAGAGGGTGAAGACTTCGTATTCATGGATAACAAAACTTACGATCAAATGAATATTTCAACGGCAACTGTTGGTGACGCAGCTAATTACATGCTGGAGAACACTGAGGCAATTGTTGCAATTCACGAGAGCAATCCGCTTTATATTGAGTTGCCAGCCTCGGTTCAATTAACAGTTACCTACACCGAGCCTGGTCTACAAGGTGACCGCTCTTCAGGCGGTACAAAGCCTGCAACAGTTGAAACTGGGATTCAGATTCAGGTGCCACTTTTCATCAAACAAGATGAGAAGATCATGGTTGATACTAGAGATGGATCGTATCAAGGTCGCGCTAACTAGTGTCTGCACGTAGCAAAGCCCGAAAACATAGCCTGGATATTCTCTACGAAGCTGATATTCGCAAGAACGATCCCTTAGCGATTATTGATATACGTCTAAACATCAGCGATGATGCAGATTTGCCACCAGTTCGTGATTACACCAAAGAGTTAGTTAGCGGCGTTACCGAACATAAACGTAAGATTGATGAGCTAATCGCAACCTATATTCAAGGTTGGGATTTAGATCGATTAGCTGCGGTTGATCGAAATATCCTTAGAATCGCAATCTTTGAAATCCTTTGGGCTATTGAGATTCCTGATGCGGTTGCCATTGATGAAGCTTTGATTCTTGCGAAGGATCTCTCAACTGAGGAGTCCGCGGGCTATATTCACGGGGTTTTAGCGAAAATTACTTCGATTAAGAGTGATTTATCTCTGTAAGTAGATAGTTTTCTGAAGTAAGCCAAAGCAATAGATCAGCTTGTTCCATTCCCATTGCAAAGCTCAAGTTCAAAAGATCAGATTCTCTGATTGATAAGACCTCACCATTCCAGTCACTGCGTTTTTTGACGATTCCGGCGCAATAAGTAACGACTAAAGCCAGTCTTGCTGGATTGGTAAAACTTGGACGGCTGATTGCTCGCAGATCTAAGGTCAGAACAAGAGCTGTGTCCTGCCGGCCTAACGGTTGACCGAGTAAGTACGCCACATCAACGCCCAGAATTCTGGCAATCTCACCTAGCCGAGAGATGGGCATATTTCGCGAGCCACGTTCGTATGAGCCAATCACGACAGCCTTTATCTGTCCGATTGCAGCCATTTCGGCGATAGTCCACCCTCGCTTCTTGCGGGCAGCACGCATGCGGCGACCGATCTCGATATTGCTGGGAAATGGGCGGGTAAAAGCATCTGACTGGGAAGTTGTATTCATGAGCCCAAAGTTAGTCTGATCGAAAATCCAGTGACTTAGCCCATCCACAGGTTTGGTGCACCTACTGCTATCCTTGCGCCGCATCCTTTAAGACCCATCCTGCGAGGTGGGGAAGGAGATTTATATGAAAACAGTTCTGCCTGCGCCCGATATATCGCGCGCAATAGTCCGCATAGCTCATGAAATTCTCGAGCGCTATGACGGTGCTGACTCAATCACTCTTTTAGGAATTCCCACGCGTGGGGCTCATTTAGCGACTCGTATCGCGGCCGCAATAAATGCCATTGAAGGCGGACAAGTCGCGGTCGGAACTCTGGACACGACGATGCATCGCGATGATCTGCGAACTCGCTCACCTAAAGCTCTCTTGCCGACGCTTATTCCAACAGCCGGTGTTGAGGGTCGACACGTTGTTCTAGTCGATGATGTTCTCTTCTCTGGTCGCACTATTCGCGCAGCTCTTGATGCTCTCGGTGAAATCGGTCGTCCTACAAGTGTTTCGCTAGCGGTCCTTGTTGATCGTGGTCATCGAGAGCTGCCAATCAAGGCGGACTTTGTCGGAAAGAACATCCCAACATCTCGCAGTGAGATTATCAAAGTTAATTTAGTCGAGGTCGATGGCACAGATGAGGTAACAATCGCTGAAGGGGGAGTTAAGTGAAGCATTTACTTAGCATCAATGATCTCTCGCGCGATGAATCAATTTTGATTCTTGATACGGCAGCCGAGCTAGCCCGTATCTCAGATGGCCCGATGAAGAAACTACCTACTCTTCGCGGTCGCACCATCGTTAACCTATTTGCTGAAGACTCAACTCGCACCAGAATCTCTTTCGAAGCCGCAGCCAAAAGACTTTCGGCCGACGTAATTAATTTCTCAGCAAAAGGCTCAAGCCTGAGCAAAGGCGAATCTCTAAAAGATACCGCCCAGACTTTGCAAGCGATGGGCGCTGATGCAGTAGTAATCCGCCATCCAGCTTCTGGCGCACCATTTCGATTAGCCGATAATCAATGGATGAGTGGCGCGGTAATTAACGCAGGCGACGGAACACACGAGCATCCGAGCCAAGCCTTGCTTGATGCCTACACAATTCGTAAACACCTTGGAAAAGGCGCCAAAGATTTAGCTGGCCTACGGGTTGCAATAGTTGGCGACATCTTGCATTCTCGAGTAGCGCGTTCGAATGTTTTATTGTTAACGAAGTTGGGCGCTCATGTAACGCTAGTTGCACCACCGACCTTGTTGCCATTCGGTGTCGATAGTTGGCCCGTGATAATTTCATACGATTTGGATTCGGTAATCCCGCAAGTGGACGCAATCATGATGTTGCGAATTCAACAAGAGCGAATGCACGAAATTTTCTTTCCTAGCGCTCGCGAGTATTCAAGGTATTTTGGTCTCAATCGTGATCGCATTAATGCGCTGAATCCAAACGCCATCATCATGCATCCAGGTCCAATGAACCGGGGCCTCGAGATCACCGCTGATGCTGCCGATAGCGCTCGCTCAGTGATCGTCGAACAGGTAAGTAACGGCGTTAGCGTGCGAATGGCGATTCTTTATCTATTACTAGGCGGGGCACCAATCGAAGGCGGTATCAACTGATGAGTTATTTGTTAAAGAATGCAACGATGCCAAACGGCAGCAAAGCCGACCTAGCTATTCACGATTCTCATTTTGTGGCTGTAAGTTCACTGCCTAAAGATCATCAAGTGATTGATTTGGCGGGAAAGCAAGTTCTGCCAGGTTTAGTTGACTTACACACTCATCTGCGCGAGCCAGGCTTTGAAGAATCTGAAACTGTTGCAACCGGGTCGCTCTCTGCCGTTCGCGGTGGATTCACTGCAATTAGTGCAATGGCGAATACTTCACCAGTAGCAGATACGGCCGGAGTTGTTGAGCAGGTCTATCGACTAGGTCAAGCTGCAGGTTTATGTGATGTGTTTCCGATCGGTGCGGTTACGGAAGGTCTTAATGGTCAGACACTTTCCGAAATCGGAGCCATGGCTGACTCAGCCGCACGGGTAAGAGTTTTCAGTGATGATGGTAAATGTGTTTTTGATCCACTAATTATGCGACGCGCTTTGGAATATGTAAAGAAGTTTGATGGCGTGATCGCGCAACACGCACAAGAACCAACGCTTACTCAAGATGCGCAAATGAACGAAGGCGCAATGTCTGCTCAACTTGGTCTAAAAGGCTGGCCCGCAGTTGCCGAGGAAGCCATTATTGCGCGCGATGTGTTGCTCGCAGAGCATACAAAATCACGTTTACACATTTGCCATCTAACAACGGCTGGCGGTGTAGAAATTATTCGCTGGGCAAAAGCGCGTGGAATTCAAGTAACTGCTGAAGTAACTCCACACCATCTGCTGCTAACAGATGACTATGCAAAGAATTATGATCCGATTTTCAAAGTCAATCCACCTCTGCGCCTCGAGAGTGATGTATTGGCGCTACGAGCAGGCTTAGCTGATGGCACCATCGATATCGTGGCTACCGATCATGCACCGCACAGTTCGGAAAGTAAGGATTGCGAATGGTCGGTAGCTAGTTTTGGAATGGTGGGTTTAGAGACAGCGCTGTCGATTGTGATCAAGACAATGGTCGAGACCGGTGCGATGAACTACGAAGCGGTTGCGCAGAGACTTTCTATCGCACCAGCTCGCATTGCTCGGTATGAAAATCACGGCCAAGTGTTAGAAGTTGGAAGCGTTGCTAATCTGACAGTCGTAGATACCGCGGCGAAGTGGGTAGTTGACCGCGACTTGATGTCTACTAGATCAAAGAACACGCCGTTTCATGGTTTTGAACTACCTGGCGTAGTAACGCACACCTTCTTTAGCGGAAAGTTGGTCTTTGGTGGGTAAGGCGCTTTTAGTTTTAGAAGATGGTCGTATCTTCACGGGTAATTCTTGGGCGGCTACTGGCATTACTTTTGGTGAAGCTGTTTTCTCAACCGGAATGACTGGATACCAAGAGACACTTACGGATCCGAGTTATCACAAGCAAGTCGTGATCATGACGGCGCCACATATTGGCAATACAGGCATGAATTTACCTGATGAGGAATCTACCAAGATTTGGGTGAGTGGGTTCGTAGTGCGTAATCCCTCATCGATAGTGAGTAACTGGCGAAGCGAACGTTCCCTCGAAGATGATTTGATTGGGCAGAATGTGGTCGGTATTCGCGGTGTAGATACCAGAGCGTTAACTAGGCACTTGCGTGATCGCGGTGCGATGAAAGTAGGAATTTTTTCCGGAACAGATCTTAGAATTGAAGAGATGGTGACCCAAGTTCGATCAAGTGGCGCGATGTCGGGTGCCTATTTAGCGCAAGATGTATCTACCGAAAAACCATATGTTGTGCCGGCAATCGGTGAAAAAAAGTTCACGGTCGCAGCCCTTGATCTTGGAATTAAAGCAGCCACGCCACGTTCAATGGCTGCTCGTGGAATCGAAGTTCACGTGCTGCCGGCCAAAACTAGTTTTGCAGAAATTCAAGCCTTGAATCCAGACGGAGTATTTATCTCTAATGGTCCTGGTGATCCGTCGACGATGAATGAAACTGTTGAGTTAGTTCGCGAAGTGTTATCGGCAAAGATTCCAATCTTCGGTATTTGTTTCGGCCATCAAATCTTGGGTCGCGCTCTCGGTTTTGAATCCTACAAATTGCAGTTTGGTCACCGCGGAATTAACCAGCCGGTGATCGATAAAATAACTCAGAAAGTTGAAATTACGGCGCACAATCACGGCTTTGCGATCAAAGCGCCAACCACGGGTACTTTCACAACTGTCTTCGGACCTGGTCATGTCACACACGTGAATCTAAATGACGACGTGGTCGAAGGTTTAGCTTTACTAGAACAACCAGCGTTTAGCGTGCAGTACCACCCTGAGGCTGCTGCTGGACCTCATGATGCAAACTATTTGTTCGATCGCTTCGTTGATTTAATGGCTGCCAATCCAGTTGGAGCAGTTAATGCCTAGAGATAATTCAATTAAGAGTGTTCTAGTTATAGGCAGTGGCCCGATCGTTATTGGGCAGGCTTGTGAGTTCGACTATTCGGGTACTCAAGCGTGTCGAGTGTTGCGCGCCGAAGGTATTCGAGTGATCTTGGTTAACTCAAATCCAGCGACAATCATGACCGACCCAGAGTTCGCTGATGCCACATATATCGAACCGATTACAGCCGAATACATTGAAAAGATTATTGAGATCGAACGACCAGATGCGATTCTGGCAACTCTAGGTGGCCAAACTGCACTGAATGCTGCAATTGCGTTGAGTGAAAGAGGCACGTTAGCCAAGTTCAACGTTAAGTTGATCGGTGCAGATATTCCTGCAATTAATCGCGGCGAGAATCGCGAACTCTTTAGAGCGATCGTTGAGAAAGTTGGGGGAGAGTCATCTAAATCAATCATCTGTCACAGTATTGATGAAGTTTTAGCTGCCGCAGTAGTTTTGAATTACCCAGTCGTAGTTCGCCCATCTTTTACGATGGGCGGCTTAGGTTCAGGGATTGCCTTTGATGAGCCAGCTTTGCGACAGATTGCTGGAGCTGGTCTAACTCATAGCCCCACCACCGAAGTATTGATTGAAGAGTCAATCATTGGTTGGAAAGAGTACGAACTTGAAGTAATGCGGGATCATAAAGATAACGTGGTGATTGTTTGTACGATAGAGAACGTTGATCCGATGGGCGTACACACTGGCGATTCAATAACCGTAGCCCCGGCTATGACTTTGACTGATGTCGAATACCAGCGTCTGCGCAATCTTTCAATCGATATTATCCGAGAAGTTGGCGTCGCCACTGGCGGCTGTAACATCCAGTTCGCGGTTAATCCAGTTGACGGTCACATAATTGTGATTGAAATGAATCCAAGAGTGTCACGTTCAAGTGCACTTGCCTCTAAAGCAACTGGTTTCCCAATTGCCAAGATCGCCACCAAGTTAGCTATTGGTTACTCACTCGATGAGATTCAAAATGACATCACCAAGGTTACGCCAGCTTCATTCGAGCCAACTCTGGATTATGTAGTTGTTAAGGCACCGAGATTTGCCTTCGAAAAGTTCGCCGATGCCGACCCGCGCTTAACGACGACCATGAAATCAGTTGGTGAAGCAATGGCCATTGGGCGTTCCTTCGCCGAAGCGCTGCAGAAAGCCCTGCGTTCATTAGAACGTAAAGAGGCACCTTTCTCTTGGCCGACAGGACCCGCTTCAGGAGAGTTAGCGGCATTGCTCAAGGCAATTGAAATTCCTACTGAATATCGTTTACAACAAGTTCAGCGCGCACTTTGGTGGGGCGCAACAAGTGCTGAGGTATTTAGCGCATGCAAGATCGACCCATGGTTCTTAAATCAGATTATTGAACTGAACGAAGCGGCAAAAGTAATTGCGATACCTGGTGCGCTAACCGAGGAAATCCTTCGCGATGCAAAGCAATTGGGGTTTTCAGATAAGCAGATTGGCGAATTGCGCGGAATAAGCGAATCAGATGTGCGAGCGGCACGTGCCAATCTGAATGTGCATGCGGTTTAT
>CANLAY010000030.1 GCA_947488635.1 Candidatus Nanopelagicaceae bacterium | reverse complement strand
TAGTTCACGTACTTCGGCCTCTGTTACGCCATGATGCAAAGTAATTCGTAGATTACCTTCACTCTTCATACCCAGCGCTGCCAAAACATGACTTGGTTGCATCTGAGCTGCGGTACAGGCAGATCCAGAATCTAGAACGAAGTTCATTTCATTTAATTGTCTAACCAGATCTTCGCCCACGCAACCATCTGCAACCAGGGCAATCGTTTGGCTAACTGAATCTGAAACAACGCCAGCGAATGCAATATTTAGCTGGGCAGCTGTGAGTGATTGCCTAATCAGTTGATTTAATTCTGCGATGCGCTTTCCTTCAGTTGCTTCTTCCTTTAACCATTCATCGAGCGCAACAGCGCTAGCCAAAAGAAGTGGCAATGAGGATGACTCTGGAGTTCTGCGAATTCCTAAATTAGGTAGCGGGTTTTTCCAGGCAGTTGAGTTACGTATTGCCAGAATGCCAATGCCGGCTGGTCCTTGCCAACTGTTGGCATCAAAGATCGCACTATCCCAACGGCTAGGCAGGGGTAGATTTGGCGCTGCGGAATAATCGAGTGCTACAAAAGATGGATTGATGGTTGCTATTACTGAATTAACATCTTGGGTGATTCCGGTTTCTATATTGGCGCCTTGCAGGGCCAGAACGCTTTTCTGTTTGATTTGAGTTAGATCACAAATTCGTCCGTTAGGTCCGACGTTTAAGATTTGAGTTTTGCCACCAGAGTTTTCATGGGCCACCCCAACAGCGAAAACGCTGCGACGGTCTACCGCTGAATGAACAAATGTGAGGTCGGATTTAAGTAGCCCAGAAATAGCTAAGTGTTGGCCGAGACGTGGCTCACCAATTACTTCAATCTCACTTGGTTGTAGGGCTAAATTTTGCGCGATTGATTCAATAGCTTCATTTCTAAGGATTGCAGTTCTAGCTGAGTCATCGCCAATTTTTGCAGGATCTGCCCAGCCCTGGCCAAAAGCATCAATTAGTAAGGCTTTTGCGGCAGGGTGGAGTGGCGATTGACTTGTGAAATTTCCTGTGACCCGAACCACGCATCGAAGGCTACTCCTGACTGAACCCGACGTCTAAGTGGGGCACTATCCTTACACTATGAATTTCAATACCACTGGTCGCGGCCTCGTAATTCTGGTGCCAGCCATGTTTGCCCTTACTGGTTGCGCTCAAGACGCTGATTCAGGATTTAGTGGTGATGCTTCAAGTGTTAACGAAATTACGCATTCGCTCTGGACTTATTCATGGTTAGCGGCGGCAGTTGTTGGTGTATTCACCGCGATCTTGATCGTCTGGCCCGCAATTTTCCATCGCGCGCCAAAGAATGGTCCGGAATTTCCTAGGCAGACTCAGTACAACGTGCCAGTCGAAATTGCTTACACCTTAATCCCATTCATCATCGTGGCTGGTTTGTTTTACTTCACCATAGTCAAGCAGAACGAGATTGTTACACCGCAGGAAAATGTCAAGCATGAAATAGTTGTAACTGGATTTCAGTGGTCGTGGCAGTTTACCTATTTAGATGCGGGTGAAGAGATTACGGTAACTGGAACCCCAGCTAAGCCACCAGTCTTAGTTGTGCCGCAAGGTGAGCGAGTTCGTTACACAATTAATTCAAATGATGTTGTGCATGGATTCTGGATCCCAGAGTTTATGATTCAAATGCAGAATTTACCTGGTGTAACTAACAAGCTGGAATTCACGGCTAATAAGCTGGGCGACTTCGCTGGTCGGTGCAATATTCTCTGCGGGCGAAACCATGCTCAAATGCTTTTCACTGTCCGAGTTGTAACTCCGGCTGAGTATGAAATCTATATTTCGAATCTGAAACCTGAAGTAGAGAAGGCGAGCCAAGCATGACCACATACGCTCAACGCGAAGCAACAGAAGCCGGAAACTTCACGACCACGCCGCCAACCTCTAAAGGCCGCCATTTCGTGCGCTTTATAACCTCAACTGATCATAAGACGATCGGTTACCTCTACTTGATGACAACATTCGCTTGGTTTTTAATCGGTGGCGTCCTGGCTCTAGTCCTTCGTGCTGAACTGACTCGTCCCGGAATGCAATTCATTAGTAATGAGCAGTACAACCAAGTTTTCACAATGCACGGAACCATTATGTTGTTGATGTTTGCTACACCTTTGTTCGTTGGCTTTGCAAATGTGATTATGCCGTTGCAAATCGGCGCCGCAGATGTGGCTTTCCCACGTTTGAATATGTTGTCCTATTGGATTTATTTATTCGGTGGCATCATGGCATTCGCCGGTTTCTTATCTCCAGGTGGCGCAGCTTCATTTGGTTGGACTGCGTACGCTCCGCTTTCTAATTCTCAATACTCACCCGGCATCGGTGGCGATCTATGGATCGTCGGTCTAGCCATTGGTGGTATCGGAACAATTCTTGGTGGCGTTAACTTCATTACAACAATCTTCACAATGCGTGCACCAGGAATGACTATGTTCCGCATGTCGATCTTTAGCTGGAACGTATTGCTAACTTCAATTCTCGTCCTTCTTGCTTTCCCACCACTTGCCGCAGCACTTCTGGCACTTGAATCTGACCGATTATTTGGTTCGCATATTTTCGATCCGGCCAATGGTGGTGCGATGCTTTGGCAGCATCTCTTCTGGTTCTTTGGGCACCCCGAAGTTTATATCTTAGCGCTACCGTTCTTCGGTATCGCAACTGAGATCCTGCCGGTCTTTAGTAGAAAACCAATTTTCGGCTATAAAGGTTTGATCGCAGCGACAATTGCAATTTCAGCTCTCTCAGTTTCAGTTTGGGCTCACCATATGTTTGCAAGTGGGCAAGTGCTCTTACCATTCTTCTCATTTATGACTTTCTTAATTGGTATTCCAACCGGCGTGAAATTCTTCAACTGGATCGGCACTATGTGGCGAGGTCACGTTACTTTTGAAACTCCGATGCTTTGGGTAATGGGATTCTTAATCACCTTCTTGTTCGGCGGATTAACCGGAATCATCTTGGCTTCACCGCCACTTGATTTTGCAGTATCTGCGTCTTACTTCGTAGTTGCTCACTTCCACTACGTGCTATTTGGCACCGTGGTCTTTGCAATGTTCGCTGGTTTCTATTTCTGGTGGCCAAAGATGACTGGACGCATGCTTAATGAGCGCCTAGGAAAGATTCACTTCTGGACGCTCTTCTTCGGTTTCCACATAACATTCTTAATCCAGCACTGGCTAGGTATTAAGGGTTTCCCTCGTCGTTATGCCGACTACCTAGCAACTGATGGATTTACCACTATGAATATGATTTCTACAGTGGGATCAATCTTGTTAGCACTATCTATGATTCCATTTGCCATCAATGTTTGGATAACTCGCAAAGCGCCACTTGTTAACTGTGATGATCCTTGGGGTTATGGTGCATCCCTTGAATGGGCGACATCTTGCCCACCTCCTCGCCATAACTTCTTAACGATGCCACGCATTCGTTCTGAACGTCCAGCATTTGATCTGCACCACCCACATATTAAGACCGAGGGGCACTAGTTATATGAAGACTAATTATCGCCTCTTTGTTGGCCTGGCAGTCTTCTACGCAATCATGACCTTTGTTTATTACTATGTTGGTGGTGAACCACTTGGAATTTCCTGTTTGCTTCTGAGCTCACTCCTTGCCGCAATGGTTGGTTATTACGTTTGGTTTACCGATCGTCGTATCGGCACAACGCTTCCTGAAGATAATCTTGAAGGTGAGATCGCAGACTCAGCTGGTGAGCTAGGTTTCTATAGCCCGCACTCTTGGTGGCCATTGCCACTTGCGGCAAGTATGTTTGTAGTTGGCCTAGGTTTGATTATCGGATGGTGGCTCACTCTGCTTGGAGTTGGCGCACTAGTAATTAGCATTATCGGGTTTGTAACCGAGTACGAAAAGCCAAGCAATGAACCAGCTCATTATTAATTAGTGGGTGGTTTTTGAATCGCTAACTTATTTAATGGTGTTCAATCTCTTTGAGATCATTAGCAGTTGGCTTGGCAATACTTTCAGCATTGGCCTGACTCATACGCTTGCGTAGCTTGTTCTTCAAGCCACCTGCACGACGCACACCACGAGCATCGACATCTTCCAGGGCCAGTGCCGGAGCTTGTTCGTGTGCGGTTAACTTCCAAGCTAGTTCAGGCGAGATAGGTTCGTGAACTTCAACGAACTCACCATGTGGCAGCATAAGTAAACGACCAGTTTCGCGACCATGCAGTACTAATTCTCGATCAGCACGTTGTAGTGACAAACAGATTCGTTTCGTTATTACGAAAGCTATTGGTGGCAAAATAATTATGCCGATTCGGCTAAACCACATTACTTGATTGATACTTAAACTAAAGGTGGTAGCGATGATGTCATTTCCGCCGTTGATTAGCGCAACTAACATAAATGTCAGTGACATAACGCCAAGTGCCGTGCGGTTTGGCACGTTACGCGGACGATCTAGTAAGTGGTGTTCACGCTTATCACCAGTAATCCAACTTTCGATAAATGGATAGAGTGCCAAGCCGGTGAAGAGAATGCCAGGAATAATTAAGCCTGGAATCAAAATATTCCACGAGATGGTGTAACCAAATAGATATGTTTCTAGCGGCGGCGCCATTCGCACTAAACCATCAAGCCAACCCATATACCAATCGGGTTGCGAACCTGCTGACACCTGACCCGGGTTATATGGCCCATAGAGCCAAATTGGGTTAATCGATGCCACTGCACCTAAAAATGCAGTTACACCAAAGACAATGAAGAAGAAGCCGCCAGCTTTAGCCATGTAGGCCGGCATCAATGGATAACCAACTACATTCTTCTCAGTTCTACCAGGGCCAGGCCACTGAGTGTGCTTCTGGTACCAAACCAACATTAAGTGCACCGTAATTAGCGCAAGGAAAATTCCTGGTAGCAACAATATGTGAACCGTGAAAATACGTGGGATAAATGCTTCACCGGGGAAGGCACCACCGAAGGCAAAGAAGGCCAAATATGAACCCACCACGGGCAGCGCTTGAATAATTGCTTCGGCGATACGGATACCGGTGCCTGAAAGAAGATCATCAGGAAGTGAGTAACCAAGGAAACCTTCAACAATACCTAGCGTTAACAGACCCACACCGATGATCCAGTTGAATTCACGTGGCTTGCGGAAAGCACCTGTGAAATAAACACGCATTAAGTGCACAACCATGCCGGCCATGAAAATAAGGGCTGCCCAGTGGTGAATTTGACGCATCAACATTCCACCGCGAATTTCAAAGGAAATATGAAGCGTCGATGCGTAAGCAGCTGACATATGCAAGCCCTGAAGCGGTACATAACTGCCGTCGTAGATAACTTCACGTTGAGATGGGTCATACCAGAAAGTTAAGAAAGTTCCGGATAGCAACAAGATGATAAATGAGTACAGCACAATTTCACCCAGTAAGAACGACCAGTGATCGGGAAAGACTTTGGTTAAATTCTTCTTCATCCACTTGGCAGCGCCAGTGCGCTCATCTACATAGTTAGCTACCGTGCCGGCAACTCTTTCACGTGCGGTCATGATGAGCGCTCCCAGAAGCTAGGTCCGACAGGTTCGGAGAATGGTTTTTGTGCAATTAGGTAACCTTCAGAGTCAACTGTAATTGCTAACTGGGGTAGTGCGCGCGCTGAAGGTCCGAAAATCACTTTAGCCGCGCGAGGAACGTCGAAAGTTGATTGGTGACATGGACAAAGTAGATGTTTTGTAGTCTGCTCATACAAAGCCACGGCACAACCCATATGTGAACAAATTTTGCTAAATGCGATGATGCCGTCATAAGTCCAAGACAAGCGTTCTGAACTTAACTGGAACTCTTCAGGGCGAAGTCGAATCAAAAGCACTGCATCCTTCGCAATGTCGCTGAGATGTCGTCGCTCTTTGCCAACATGTTCTGGAAGTACTTGCGCTACTGCGCCAACTTCTAAATCCTCGGGGCGAATTGGGCGATCACCTGGATCGGTAACCAATCTGGTGCCAGCTTTCCAACTGGTTTTTGTTAAATCATCACCAGGCAGTGGACCTAAATCGCGCAATAGAATCAGTGGCGAGAGACCGATTAAGCCAAGTGAGAGACCCATTGAACGTTTGATTAGTGAGCGACGACCAAGACCGGCGGCCCCTGCACGTTCTTTAACAGTAGCTACAAGAGCATCGCGATCTTCATCATCAGATCGCAGGGTGTGGCGCATTGCGATAACTTCTTCATCCGGCATCAATGTTTTGGCCCAATGAATTGCAGCTGCACCAATGAAGAATAGTGCCATCGCTAGCCCAAGACCCAAGAAGAGCTGATGAGCATTGGTGTTGCCTAGAACTGGAAAAAAGAAGAACACATCTTCTGGGATAAAATAATAAGCAAATATAAAAAGCACAGTGCCGAGAGCGGAGATCAGAAAGAGAATCGCAACTTGTCGCTCGGCGCGCTTTTCAGCAACTGGATCAGTATCAGCTTGACGGTGTACGTGCGCCGGTAGTCCGGGATCTTTGATTGCTTCGATTTCGTTTGACATTTATTTATCTCGCCTTCGTCGCTAACCAAACTGCCACACCGATTAGCAGTCCGAGTCCTAGTGTCCACACCAACAAACCTTCAGTTACCGGGCCAACTCTTCCGAGAGCCGCGCCACCTAACTGTGGCTCATTCTCTGCCGCTTTAATCCATTTGATGATGGAAAGTTTTTCAGCTGGCGTAATTGTTTTATCTGCAAAAACTGGCATTGCTTGTGGGCCAGTAATCATCGCTTCATAAATATGTTTAGGCTCGACACCCATTACGGATGGGGCATATTTGCCTTGAGTTAGCGCTCCACCCTGGCCAGCAAAGTTGTGGCACATAGCGCAGTTTGTGCGAAATAGAGTTCCACCTTCTGCTGTATTGCCATCACGCTCATAATTAAGCATAGATTCGTTAGGAATTTCTGGGCCAAGAGAAGTCGAAGCCACGTATGCGGCAAGGGCAGCAGTTTGCGCTTCGTTATATATCGGCTCTTTGCGCGCAATCTGTTGGCTTAAATCAGCCACCGGCATGCGACCAGTACCAACTTGGAAATCAACTGAAGCTGCTCCAACGCCGACTAGGGAAGGTGCGATTGCAGATCCTTCGAGGTTCAAACCGTGGCATGAAGAACAGCCTTTAAGAAATATATTCTTACCTTCAGCTATCTGAGCCGAACGTTGTTCAACTGAAAGCTCACTTTTCGTTGTGGCACTTGCTACCGAAAAAGTCGTACCGATTGCAAAGAGGGCAAGAACTAAAAGTAGTGGTGAAGCAAATG
Source organism: Candidatus Nanopelagicaceae bacterium (assembly GCA_947488635.1). Lineage (GTDB taxonomy): Bacteria > Actinomycetota > Actinomycetes > Nanopelagicales > Nanopelagicaceae > Planktophila. Next base: position 1,932 of record CANLAY010000030.1, on the reverse strand, counting down.
CACTGCGACGAAGTTTAGATATTTTTCTCATGATTCATTTCTACTTAATAAGGTAGATCGCAGAGAAGAGCGCGATCCAGACGACGTCGACAAAGTGCCAATAATAAGAAACCACGATGGCTGTTGTTGCTTGATTGTGATTAAAACGGCGAGATTTAGCTACGCGGATCATCACGATTAAGAATGCAATTAAGCCGCCGGTTACGTGCAATCCGTGGAAGCCGGTTGCAATGTAGAAAACCGAACCGTAAGCGACAGATGAAATACTTAAGCCTTCTTCAACCAACGCTGCGTACTCGTAAACCTGACCACCAATGAAAAACGCACCCATCAAGAAGGTAAGCGCGAACCACTCCCGCATTCCCCACTTGTTGAATTGCCAGAGTGAACCGGTTTTACGCTCTTGGAATCGCTCGGCGGCAAATACACCGAACTGACAAGTAACTGATGAGAGCACTAGAACCGTGGTGTTAAGGGCTGCGAATGGAATATTAAGCAGTTCAGTTGAGCTGAGCCAGACAGTTGGGCCTTGAACCGCGCGAGTAGTGAAGTACATTGCGAAAAGAGCAGCGAAAAACATCAACTCACTTGATAGCCAAACGATAGTTCCGACAGCAACTAAATTCGGGCGGGTGGGCTTATGCATTCCAACAGTTGTGCTCGACATGGTGGTTATTATTCCCGAAATAACGCCTGACCGCGCTCAGAAGAGCCACTTTGAACGAGTGATATTGGTCAGAAAGCATGAGTCAGGTCACAGGGGTAATAGCCATGAATTTGATTAGAATTGCGACCATGAGCAGCACAGAAACCTCAAAAATCCGGGTAGTTATTTATTCACACGATTTAGCTGTCCGGGCTGCCGTTATCTCAGCCTTAGGTCGAAAAATAGCGGCCGATCTTCCAACTCATGAAGTTCTTGAATTCGCCACAGCGCCAGCTTTGCGAGGATTTGTAGATCGTCCAGATTTAGCCGGAAATTTCAAAGCTGATCTATTCATTCTTGATGGCGAAGCAGTACCAGAAGGCGGAATGGGCGTGGCCCGCCAGTTAAAAGATGAAGTATTTAACTGCCCGCCCGTATTACTAATAACTGGTCGCAAAGAGGATGCTTGGTTAGCCGCTTGGTCTCGCGCCGAATCTGTTGTGACCCACCCAATCGATCCTTTTACCTTGGCGCAGTCCGCTGCTGCTCTGTTGCGCAAACAAAATCTCGCAACGACGAATGTCTAATTCCAATACCTGGCCACAACTCATAGAGACGCTAACCAACGGGTTAGATCTCAGTGCAAGTTCGGCCCAATGGGCAATGAATGAAATCTTGCAAGGTGAAACCGAGATCTCGCAAATAAAAGAATTTCTCATGGTTTTGAAAAGCAAGGGTGAAACAGCCGAAGAAGTTAACGCCTTTGTTGGCGCGATGTATCAACACAGCGCTCCTATCGATATCACCGAACGAGCAGTAGACACCGTCGGCACCGGTGGCGATGGTTTTAACACGATCAATATCTCAACTACTGCAGCCATAGTAGCTGCAGCTGCAGGTGCGAAAGTTGTAAAGCATGGTAATCGGGCAGCCACATCCAAGTCTGGTTCAGCTGATTTACTCGAAGCACTGGGCGTGAATATTGACCTAGTTGGCGATGGGGTTGAAGCGATCTTTCGCGAAGTTGGAATTGGCTTTTGTTTTGCCCCGAAATTTCACCCAGCTATGCGCTTCGCGGCACCTGCTCGAAAAGAGTTAGGTGTACCCACCATCTTTAACATCCTTGGCCCGTTGGCTAATCCGGCAAAGCCAAAAGCAGCTGCCATAGGTGTGGCCAATGATCGGATGCATTTGTTGATGGCTCAAGTACTTTCGGCAAAAGGCGTAGATGGCTTTGTCTTTCGCGGCGATGATGGCCTGGATGAAATCTCACTTGCTACCACGAC
>CANLAY010000029.1 GCA_947488635.1 Candidatus Nanopelagicaceae bacterium | reverse complement strand
GGTAAAAGTTTTGTAGTGCTGCTGCACCAAGAGAGTTGTTGGCACTAAAACGGCAACTTGTTTGCCATCTTGCACAGCTTTAAATGCGGCGCGAATTGCAATCTCTGTCTTGCCATAGCCAACATCGCCGCAAATAATGCGATCCATCGGAAACGGACGTTCCATGTCGCGCTTAACTTCATCGATCGTGGCTAGCTGATCAAGAGTTTCGATATAGGAAAAGGCATCTTCTAGTTCGCGCTGCCATGGCGTATCTGGTGAAAATGCAAAACCTGGCGCACTTGTGCGGGCGGCATAAAGTCGAATTAGCTCACCAGCAATTTGGCGCACTGCTTTTCGGGCTCGGCCCTTAGCTTTCTGCCACTCCCCGCTACCAATGCGGTGAACTGTTGGTGACTCACCGCCAATGTATTTACTGACTTGCTCTAACGAATCTGTTGGCACAAAGATGCGATCGCCCGGTTGGCCACGTTTTGCTGAGGCGTATTCAATAATTAAATACTCGCGAACCACCCCGGCAGTTTCGCGCTGAATCATTTCGACATAGCGGCCAATGCCATGTTGTTCATGAACTACAAAATCACCAGCTTTTAATTCCAGTGGATCAACGCTTTGTTTACGTTTTGAGGGCAAGCGATCTGAATCTTTAACCCGAGATTTACTGCCAGTTAAATCATGTTCAGTAATAAAAAGTATTTGTGCACTTGGATACGAGAAGCCGTAGGTAATCGGTGTAGTAGTTATATGGATTAAGCCCGCAGTTGGTTTTGCCTGCAAATGTTCAACCACATAAACCGGTAGATCAGCACCTCGGAAGATTCCGGCATAACGTTCAACCATGCCGTGACCATTAGCCGTGAATATCACCTTGAAGTTATTTAAAACTGCCTCCCCCAGCACAGCTAATAGTTGATCCATATCGCCACGCAACGGATCAATCGCTGAGATCGCCATAAAGTCAGTATTTTCACTTAAGTCAGAACCAAAGGAGTTTAGTGAGCGACGATTAAGGCCCAAGGAAATAATCTTTTCAGCCAGCTCATCCCAGGCTAGGTAAGTACTTACGCCCGTATGTACTGGAGCAACTGCGCCAACTGCAGCATTAGACCAAGAGGCGGCTAAGAATTCATCATTAGTAGAAAGTAGATCTGCCGCCCTTGAACGAATTCGTTCTTCATCTAGGAAAATGATTTCGGTATTCGCGGGCATACGATCTAACAAGGTTTCTTGATCTTGGATTAATAACGGTATGAGTGATTCCATGCCTTCGGTGGCAATTCCGGCAGCCATGCGATCAAGCATTTCAGCAGCTGCTGGAAATTTAGAAATTAGATCATTTGCTGCGACTTGAATCTCTTGAGTTAGTAATAGTTCGCGACAAGGGAAAATCTCGAGTTTCCCAATTACTGGTTCTGATGTTCGTTGCCCTGATACTTCGAAGTAATTTAACTCTTCAATTTCATCGCCAAAGAAATCAATACGTACTGGATGTTTAGTGAGCGGCAAGAATAAATCGATGATTCCACCACGTACCGCAAACTCGCCACGCTTTTCTACTAGATCAGTTCGCACATAAGCCAGATTAGTTAAATGTCTTATTAGCTCACTTAAGGAAATCTCTTGTCCTTGTTCAATAGATTGAAGCGGTTGCTTTGCTAAATCTGCAATTATGCGATGAATAACACCGCGCACCGGGGTAATTACAATTGGATTTAGTGCAGATGCCGAATGTGCTAACTCATTTAGGGTTTGAATTCGGCGCGCAACAGTGTCGCTTCGTGGGCTCAATCGTTCATGTGGCAACGTTTCCCAAGCTGGAAATTCAAGAACGCGATCGTGTAAATCGCGCAGTTCGCTGGCAATATCTTCAGCGCCACGACTTGAGCCACTAATAACTAGAACTGGCCTAGATTGGGCAATTTGTGCGATCAAAAATGGGAAGCTCGGTGGTGGTGTGACCAGATTATGAGATCTACTCAAATTATTTTCACTGGTGGCATCGATAAATTCCGGGTAGTCGGCAAGTGAATTTAATAAGCCACGCACAACAACCTCCCCTCACACTTAGATGCTACGAAATGCCATTAAGCCCCAACTCCCAAAGGTGGGAGGGGGCGAATTACTCACAATTCTATCTTGCCTGGTACGCGTGCGGTAATCGCGATTGTTAAAGACCTGCGATGATTACGCCTATGTCAGGTGATTTTCAGGCCGATGACGCAGAGTTGCGTAATGACGTTCGCCAGTTAGGTGAACTCTTAGGCCAAACCCTTGTACGCCAAGAAGGCGTCGAACTGCTCAATTTAGTTGAGGCAGTGCGTAAGGCTGTGCGCGAAGGCGATAGCGGAGAAATTCTCTCTGATTTATCTGTGGAAGATTCAGTGCAGTTAGTGCGCGCATTTAGTACTTACTTTCACTTAGCAAATGTCGCCGAACAAGTTCACCGTGCTCGAGTTTTATCAGATACCCGTGCTGTTAGTGGTTCCTGGTTAACCCGCGCAACTGATCGCATCTTAGCTGCTAAAAAAGCGCAGACACCAGGGCATGAGTTTTCAGATGCTGATTTAGCACTCTGGGTTTCGGAGTTAATGGTGCGTCCAGTATTCACTGCGCATCCAACTGAAGCTGCACGTCGTTCTATTCTGAATAAATTAGGAAAAGTTGCGACTTTACTTGATCAGAAAAAGTCACCAGCACGGGTTGCTAAGTTAGCCGAAATGATTGACCTGCTTTGGCAAACTGATGAACTTCGACTAGATCGCCCTGAGCCACTTGATGAAGCAATAAACGCACTTTATTACTTAGATGATTTGTTTAAATTAACGGTGCCCCAAGTGTTAAATGATTTTGCAACACAGATGAAGCGTTTAGGTATTGACGTGCCAGTTACCGCTCGCCCACTTTCCTTCGGAAACTGGATCGGTGGCGACCGTGATGGAAATCCAAATATTACTGGCGAAGTAACCCGCGATGTACTGGTTTTGCAAGCCGGTCACGCTATTCGCGTAACAATCGCAGCGATGGATGAGTTACGTCAAATGCTCTCAGTATCTACTCGAATCGTTGGCGCCACACCTGAACTAACTGCCTCGATTGAAAATGATTTGAAACATATTCCAGAATTCGAAGAACGTTTCTTGCGTTTAAATGTCGAAGAACCTTATCGCTTGAAAGCCACCGCAATTGTGCATCGCTTAGCTTTCACACGTATGCGCCATGCTGCTAAAGGCCCACATGTTCCTCATCGCGATTACCGCGATACTGCTGAATTATTAGCTGATTTAACGTTAATGCGCGATTCACTTTTTGCCCACCGTGGCGAGCTAATTGCAAAAGGCTTACTAGAACGCACAATTCGCACAGTCAGCACTTTTGGTTTAAACCACGCAACGATGGATATCCGAGAACATTCAGATGCCCATCATCACGTGCTCTCACAATTAGGTATCGCTGATAACTATCTTGAGCAAAGCCATGATCAGAAATTTGAATTACTAGCCGCTGAATTAGCTAGCGCCAAGAAGCCTGTTGAGAGCGAACTTGATGCTGATGCAACAAAGACCATGGACACCTTCTCTGCCATTGGCGAAATAATTGATCGTTTTGGTTCAACTGCAATTGAAACCTACATCGTCTCGATGACTAAAGGCGCTGATGACTTATTGGCAGCTGTAGTTCTCGGAAAGTATGTTGGTTTAGTTGATCTCGAACAGAGCACTGCTCGTATTGGTTTTGCACCGTTACTTGAAACAGTTGCTGAACTTCGCGCAGCTGGTGAAATTCTAGAAAAACTTCTTAGTAATCCGACTTATCGCAAGTTATTAACTTTGCGTGGCGATGTGCAAGAGATCATGTTGGGTTACTCAGACTCAAATAAAGATGCCGGTATTGCAACTAGCCAATGGGAAATTCACCGTGCTCAACGCAACTTGCGCGATGTGGCAATGAAATACGGTGTTCGCTTGCGCTTATTCCATGGTCGAGGCGGTTCAGTCGGTCGTGGCGGCGGCCCAACATATGAAGCGCTAATCGCACTTCCGTGGGGCTCTATCGATGGCGAAATCAAAATGACTGAGCAAGGCGAAGTTATTAGTGACAAGTTTGCCTTGCCTTCGCTTGCGCGCGAAAACGTTGAGTTAACCTTGGCTGCCGCTCTTGAAGCAACCGTACTTAATCGTGGACCTCGTCAAGATCCGAAAGATCTTGATAGTTGGAATGCTTGTATGCAATCAATTAGTGATAATTCATTTGCCCAATATCGATCACTGGTCGATCATCCTGATTTACCAGCATATTTCTACGCTTCCACCCCAGTTGAACAACTAGGAAATCTTTTCTTGGGTTCCCGGCCATCACGTCGGCCAGATGCAGCAAGTGGGCTAGGTAGCTTGCGTGCGATTCCATGGGTATTTGGCTGGACCCAATCTCGTCAGATTGTGCCTGGTTGGTATGGCGTCGGCACTGGTTTAAAAGCTGCGCGCGAAGCCGGTCACAGTGATGTTGCATCAAGCATGCTAAAGGAATGGCACTTCTTTCATACCTTTATTAGCAATGTTGAAATGACGCTAGCAAAAACAGATTTAGCGCTGGCTCGTCGCTATGTTGAAAAGCTTGTGCCTGTTGAGTTGCATCATTTTCTAGCTGACATTGAAGCTGAGTTTGCGCTTACTGTGGCTGAAATTAACTTACTTACTAAGAAACAATCGCTACTCGAAGATCAGCCAATTCTCTCCCGCACCTTGCAAGTTCGTGATGCTTATCTGTCACCGCTGCACTTGCTGCAGATTAACTTGCTGAGCCGAGTGCGCACCGAAGGTGCTGATGCAGACCCATTATTGATTCGAGCGCTGCTGCTAACTATTAATGGCGTGGCAGCAGGCTTACGCAATACTGGCTGATTTAGCCAATTCTGATCAGATGTTTACCTTAATTTCATCCAAATAGCCCTGTTTTTTACTTTTACCATTTTTGCTGAAGACTTAAATTTCTTCCCATGACACACACGGGCGTATCGGCTTTTGACGAAGTAAATGAAAAAGTAGCTCAAGCTGGTGAAATTCTTGGCTTAAAGCCAGGAGTTATTAGTGCATTGAGTAGTTGCGAACGCGAAGTAGTTATTTCTATCCCGCTAAGACGTGGAGATGATGTCGAAGTTTTAACTGGTTACCGAGTTCAACATTCGAGTGCTCGCGGACCTAGAAAAGGTGGAATTAGATTTCATCAAGCTGTCGACCTTGATGAAGTACGTGCCCTTGCTTCGCTGATGACTTGGAAAACAGCACTAATAGACGTTCCATTTGGTGGCGCCAAAGGAGGCGTGGCAGTTGATGCATCATTGCTAACAGAAATTGAGAAAGAAGAAATCATTCGGCGCTGGACTAGATCGCTTGTTCATGTTTTAGGACACCACCGTGATATTCCAGCTCCTGACATGGGAACTGATTCAAAAACAATGGCTTGGTTGATGGATGAATTCCATCGACTAGAAGGCTTCCAGCCTGCATGTGTCACAGGTAAACCTGTGGAACTGTTCGGTGCTCCGGGACGAGAGGAAGCCACTGGCCGTGGCGTTGCAATGGTCGCGGCCGAAACTTTAAGACAACATGATGTCGAGGTTAAAGGTGCAACAGTTGCTATCCAAGGGTTTGGAAACGTTGGACGTTACACCGCACTCGTCTGTCAAGAACTTGGGATGAAAGTAATCGCGATCTCTGATGTAACAGGCGGAATCAAAGATGAAAAAGGTCTAGAAATTAAGGAATTCTTTGGGAAAAAATCTCTTTCAGAAATTGAAGTCAACGAGAGAATTGGTGCTGCCGAAGTACTTGAAGTTAAGTGCGACGTCCTGATTCCAGCAGCATTAGGCGGGGTTATTAACTCTGAGAATATGACCAGAATTAATGCTCGTTTCATTATTGAAGGTGCTAATCAACCACTCTCAATTTCGGCCGATAAGAATTTAAGAGAAAGTGGCGTATTTATCGTGCCAGATATTCTGGCAAACTCTGGCGGAGTAATGGGCTCCTATTTTGAATGGACTCAAAATATTCAGGAATTTAGTTGGCCAATCGAAAAGTTTAGAAATGAACTAGATGCCCGAATGGCAACCGCTTTTAATAACACAAATCAAGTAGCTGATAAATACTCGGTAGATTTAAGAACAGCTGCATTTATTGTGGCTGTAGGTCGTGTTTCAGAGGCATTTAAACTTAGGGGCTCATTGATATGAGATTAAAGCTCAAAGAATTCATCGCAGAACTGCGCTGGCTTCGAGATAGCCGACGTTTCAAACGAAATAGATTTAAGAAAGGTCGTGGTGAAGACTTCCACCACGAATAGAAATATTTGCTTTTAAGAAGCTAGGTATTGCGGAATATCGGTTGATACATCCGCAAAAGTTGCGATCCAGGAATAACCACACTCACCACACAGAGTCATAGGGCCAAATTCATCATTTAGGATGATTTCTAACTCTATGGAACGACAAACATAACAATTAGGAAAATCGATTAGAAACGACATAGCTTTACCCCTTCTTATTTAGTGATGGCTCGGGGAAGCACTCAAATGTTCTACCTAAATGGCGCTAACGGTGGCCAAACGCAGTTAGACGTTAGTTTAAGACTTGGGAAATAGTTGGTTAACTTAAGAGTTAAAAGCTGACTGAGTACGCTCTAAGCCTTGGGTGATTAGCGATTCAACGCAATCAGCGCCCCGCAAGATAAAATTCGTTAACTCTTTCTTTTCAGCTGAGGCAAACTGTTTTAACACAAAATCCCCGGGGTCTTGTTGGCCAGGTGGGCGACCGATTCCTAAACGCACGCGCAGATATTCAGCGCTGCCGAATGAAGAAGTAAGTGATTTCAATCCATTGTGGCCATTGTCCCCGCCAGCTACCTTGCTTCGAATTGCGGCAAATGGAATATCTAACTCGTCGTGCAAAATAATAATGTTTGCCAGCTCAACTTTATAAAAATTAGCTAGGGCTTTAACTGGGCCACCAGATTCATTCATATAACTCTTTGATTTAGCGACGATGACAGAGGCAGCATCAACGCCAACACCTAACTTAAATTCAGCGATATCGCAACGAGATTTATGTGAACTCCATTTAGCAGAGTTAGATTTTGCTAACTGATCAACAACTAATTGGCCGATGTTATGGCGAGTTGCTTCGTATTCGGGGCCGGGATTGCCCAACCCAACTACTAACCACAGCATGTTAAATCCATGACCTCAGATTACTAGTTGAGTTGGGATCGACCGATTAAGACTCTTTCTTCTCTTCAGCAGCAGGTGTCGCAGCAGCAGCTGGTGCAGCTTCAACGACTGGTTCAACGGCAGTTGAACGCTCTGAAAGGTGCACAACAACCATCTTTGGATCAGAGATAAGTGTTACGCCAGCTGGCAATGCAACGGCTTCGGCATAAAGAGATGTGCCGGCAGCCATGCCAGTTAGATCTAATTCGAAGAAGCTTGGAATAGAAGTTGCTTCGGTTTCAACTTCGATTGAGTGGTGAACGTGCTCAAGAATTCCGTCACGATCGTGCTCGCCAGAAGTGTGAACTGGAACAGCTACAACAACGCGCTCGCCACGGCGAACCAAAACTAAGTCAACGTGCTCGAGGTTTCCCTTAAGTGCGTTGCGAACAACAGCCTTAGGCAAAGTTAGAACAGTTGTGCCATCAATAACAATATCTAGAAGGACGTTTGAAGTCTTTAGCGCTACGCCAAGCTCGCGTGCTGGAAGTGTTACGTGGGCAGGTGTTTCACCGTGTCCGTAGATAACTGCAGGAACTAAACCATCGCGGCGATTACGACGTGATGCGCCTTTACCAAATTCAGTACGGCGAACGCCATTGATTGAAATCTCAGCCATTTTTCTTTGCTCCTGTCAGGTTTACTTTCGGTTACTTCACAAAAGTTCCAGCAGGATTAAAACCTACGCCGTCGATTACGGAAAAAATTCTTACCCTCGCCGGAACGAGCCACAGGTTAGCGAATGGGTGTGGCTAAGCGCAAATCGCGCTTGGAATGGGCTTAAGAATGGCCATCAAAGAGGCTGGTGACCGAGCCATCTTCGAATACTTCGCGAATTGCCCGAGCTAGAAGTGGGGCGATCGAAAGCACAGTTAAACCATCAAATTTTTGATCATCCGTTATTGGCAAAGTATTGGTTATGACAATTTCTGATGCACGTGAACCCTTTAGGCGTTCAATGGCAGGTCCTGAGAAAACTGCATGCGTGGCAGCAATAATTACATCTTTGGCACCCGCATCAAATAGCGCATCGACAGCTTTAGTAATAGTGCCAGCTGTGTCGATCATGTCATCGATAACTACACAAGTCTGACCTTGCACATCACCAACCACGCGACCTATCGATGATTCATTAGGAATACGTGGATCACGAGTTTTGTGAATGAAGGCAATTGGGCAACCGCCAAGTAAATCTGACCAACGCTCTGCTACACGAACTCGGCCCGAGTCAGGAGAGACAATAGTTAACTTGCTGCGATCAACTTTGCTGCCAACATAGTTAGCCAACATTGGCAGTGCGAATAAATGATCAACTGGGCCATCGAAGAAACCTTGAATTTGTGAAGTATGTAAATCAACGCACATCAAACGATCGGCTCCAGCAGTCTTAAATAGATCAGCCATTAATCGCGCAGTTATTGGCTCGCGACCGCGACTCTTCTTATCTTGGCGGGCATAACCATAGAAAGGTGCAACAACAGTGATGCGCTTTGCAGATGCGCGCTTCAAAGCATCGACCATGATTAGTTGTTCCATAATCTGCTTATTTACTGGTGTGGTGTGGCTCTGAATTACGAATGCATCACAACCACGCACTGATTCTTCGAAGCGAACAAAAATCTCGCCATTAGCAAAGTCGTAGGCAGATGTTGGAGTTAATGGAATTCCGAGTTCGGCAGCAACTTCATCAGCTAATTCAGGGAAACCGCGGCCGGCAAAAAGTCGTAAACGCTTTTCGGAAGATAACCGGATCTCGCTCATTTACAAACCTTTCGATTCTTTAGCTTCGGCTGCTTGTGCTGACTTGGAACCAGCCCGCTTGCGCATGACCCAACCTAATACATTCCGTTGCTTAGATCGACCAACGCCGATCGCACCAGGAGGAACATCTTCAGTAATTACTGACCCGGCGGCGGTGTAAGCCCCATCACCGATATTTACTGGAGCAACCAACATGGTGTCGCTACCGATACGAACATGATCGCCAACAATCGTTGGATGCTTTTCAACCCC
>CANLAY010000028.1 GCA_947488635.1 Candidatus Nanopelagicaceae bacterium | reverse complement strand
CTTTCACTCTTCTCCTTTGAAAGTGTGGATCTTTCGGCATCGGCTGGAACTACTAGCGTGAAGAAACGCGTGCTCTCGTTATTTGGCATCAACTTTTAGCCGCGTCAATAATGGGTTTGAGCGTCCACTAGACTCACCTCCATGGCCGCACGTGAATACGATCTAGAGATTGCTGCAATCGATGCGACTCTGGTTTCGATCGAGAAGGTATTAGACCTTCCAAAGCTTCGTGCATCCGCAATAGAGCTAGAGGCCGCAGCCGGGGTTGCCAATCTTTGGGATGATCCAGAGAATGCGCAGAAAGTAACTAGTCGCTTATCGCGGGTTCAATCAACTATTAGCCGTTTAGAAGGGCTGCGTCGTCGCGTTGAAGATATGCCGATCTTGCTAGAACTAGCTAATGCCGAAGGCGACGAAAGCGCGCTAGCTGATGCCGGTGTGGAATTAGATTCAGTTAAGAAAGCGATTAGCGAACTAGAAGTTCAGACTTTGCTAAATGGCGAGTATGACGAACGCGATGCATTAGTAACTATTCGTTCTGAAGCTGGTGGCGTTGAAGCTGCTGACTGGGCCGAAATGTTGATGCGTATGTATTTGAGATATTGTGAACGCCATAATTTAAAGGTCGATGTACTAGAAACTTCGTATGCCGAAGAAGCTGGAATTAAATCCACCACGTTTCGAGTTTCCTCCCCTTATGCATATGGCACTTTGTCGGTAGAACAAGGAACGCATCGGTTAGTTCGTATTTCACCCTTTGATAGTCAATCTCGTCGTCACACTTCATTTGCTGGTGTGGAAATTGTGCCGGTGGTTGAACAAAGTGATGCAATTGAAATTGATGAAAAAGAAATTCGGGTGGATGTTTATCGTTCATCTGGTCCGGGCGGACAAGGCGTTAACACCACTGACTCAGCAGTTCGATTGACGCATATTCCAACTGGCATTGTGGTTTCGTGCCAGAACGAACGTTCGCAGATTCAGAACAAAGCAACAGCAATGGCCGTTCTGCAATCTAGGTTGTTAGAAAGACGTCGCCAAGAAGAACAGGCGAAAATCAATGCACTAAAGGGCGATAATTCAGGCTCTTGGGGTAACCAAATGCGCACCTATGTTTTGGCGCCGTATCAAATGGTTAAAGATTTGCGCACTGACTATGAGACCGGAAATACCAGCGCCGTATTAAATGGCGAAATCGATGAATTTATCGAAGCTGGAATTCGCTGGCGTCGCAGCAGTTAAATTATCTAATTCACACCTTTCAGCGTGATTTCACAGCCAAAAAGCGCGTTATAGAGCCCGATTTGTGCCACTTTTACCTAAACTAAGAGAGTTAAGGCAGGCGCACGCTCATTGTGTGCCAGCTCAAGAGAAATGCTCGTCGAATGCAGGGAGTTGAAATTGATTCGCTTAGAGAAGGTCAGCAAGACCTATCCAGGGATGGATCGAGCGGCGCTTGAAAACGTGGACTTAGAAATCACCAAGGGCGAGTTTGTTTTCTTGGTCGGTCTTTCAGGTTCTGGTAAATCAACATTCTTGCGTTTGATTCTGCGCGAAGAGCGCCCTACAACTGGCACGATTCATGTGGCCGGTAAAGATTTAAACAAGTTGGCAAATCATAAAGTTCCAGAACTTCGTCGTCAGGTCGGAACTGTTTTCCAAGATTTCCGTTTGCTACCAAATAAAACTGTTGCCGAAAACGTGGCCTTCACATTACATGTGCTCGGATATTCGCAGAAAGAAATCAACCGCGAAGTTCCTGAAGTTCTAGAACTTGTTGGTTTAGAAGATAAAGGCGATCGCAAACCAAATGAGATTTCAGGTGGCGAGCAACAGCGTGTGGCAATTGCGCGCGCATATGTCAGCCGCCCCTTGATTTTAATTGCTGATGAACCAACTGGAAACCTTGATCCAAATACCAGCGTGGGCATCATGAAGTTACTTGATCGCATTAACCGCGAAGGCACCACAGTCTTGATGGCAACACACGATTCTGGAATTGTTGATCAGATGCGCAAGCGAGTTATCGAACTCGAAGGCGGCCATGTAATTCGCGACCAAGTTCGCGGTGTTTACGGATACACGGGATAGGGGCAGATCAATGCGCGCTAAGTTTCTAATGAGCGAGGTTGGTATCGGCCTGCGCCGAAACATGACTATGACATTTGCCGTTGTTGTGACTGTAGCTATTTCGTTGTCGCTGCTTGGAATCGGGCTACTTTCTAACGCTCAAGTAAGTGCCATGAAGGATTATTGGTATGACAAGATCGAAGTTTCGGTATTTCTCTGCGGGCCTTTGAGCGAAACCCCATCTTGTTCAGGTGGTGTAGTTACCACTGATCAACGTCTACAGATTCAAAAAGATCTTGAAGAGTTAAGCGTTGTCGATAGCGTTTACTACGAGTCCCAATCAGAGGCATTTACGCGGTTCCAAGAGCGATTTAAAGAATCTGCCATTGCCCAAAATGTCTCCTCAGATCAATTGCCAGAATCTTTCCGCGTGAAACTAAAGGATCCAACCGAGTTCGCAGTAGTGGTTAGCGCATTTTCCGGGCGTCCTGGAGTTGATGTGGTTCAAGATCAACGCTCGATTTTGGAAAAGTTCTTCCAGTTGTTATCAGTACTCCGAAACGGTGCGCTCTTAGTTGGTTTAGCTTCGGTATTAACTGCGGCCCTATTGATTAGTAATACATTGCGTATCGCAGCCTTTAACCGGCGCCGCGAAACTGGTGTGATGAAACTAGTTGGTGCATCTTCCTGGTCAATTCAGTTGCCATTCTTGCTCGAAGGAATCTTCTCTGCCTTTTTAGGTTGGGGACTTGCGACAGGTTTATTAGCAGCACTAAAGAGTGTGATTGATAGCAAAGTTGCGCCGTTACTTACATTTACGAAATTCTTTGGGTGGAACGAAGTTTGGATCGCTTCTGGTTGGTTATTGCTAACCGGTATTGGCGTTTCAACAATTGCTTCTCTGGTAACACTTCGCCGCTATCTCAAGGTCTAACGCCTAATATCGGCGGTGCATCGTGGTGAAAGAAGTTGGCAAGAAATTAATTGCGCAGAATAAGAAAGCGCGCCACGATTATTCAATCGAGGATGTTTTTGAATGCGGCATGGTTCTAACCGGCACTGAAGTTAAATCACTACGTGCTGGCCGTGCTTCATTAGTTGATGGATTTGCGATGATCGAAGATGGCGAGCTTTGGTTACATGGCGTGCACATTCCCGAATACACCGAAGGCACTTGGACCAATCACACCCCCCGGCGAAATCGTAAGTTGCTGGTTCATAAAGATGAGATTAAACGCCTGCATGCAAAGGTGAAAACGGGTGGACTCACTTTGGTTCCACTCTCACTTTATTTCAAAGATGGAAAAGCCAAGATCGAATTAGCTGTTGCGCGAGGAAAGAAAGCACATGACAAGCGCGATGCTCTGATGGAAAAGCAAGCAGGTCGTGAAATTGAGCGTGAAATATCGCGTCGCAATAGCGGCAAGAGTGGGCGCTCAAGCAAATACGACGACTAGTCGCGCTCATAGAAAAACAAATTAGTTCCTTGTCATAGGTCGGCCTTACACTTAGCGGGTAGGACAATGACAACTAAATAGCGAAGCAATATTGCTTCCACACCCATGGGGGTGAACGGTCTCGACTTTGGATGTTGGGATAGGGGAAGCGGGCCGAGGAAGCCAGGATGATCTCGTTAACCAATAACCTGTGCAAAAAATCAAGCGCCAGTACAACTGCCGCTGATTACGAACTAGCTGCCTAAGCTAGCTCTCTAATCCGTTAGCCCAGCGCTCCGCCTTCGGACTGGGACCTAACGCCGACAGAAGGCTTTTCATGAAGTTGGCTTTGCGAACAACTTCGGAGAACAGTTTCGCAAATGAGTTTGTCGGATACTTGTGTGTAAGAGATCCGGAACTGAGAAAACGATAAACGCACTACGCCCGTAGAAGCCCTATGTCAGTACCGAAGGACCCGGGTTCGATTCCCGGCACCTCCACCATTATTAATTAGTGCTGTAAAAATTTAGTGCTGTAACAAATAATTTAGTGCTGTCCGCTTGGTCCATTGCGCCGGTCTGCGCCGCCACCAGACTTATTTCCGAAACCATTTGGAAAGTATTCGCGCTTTACGGCAAAGAATGCTGTAACAGATCCAATAATTGCCATCAAGGATGCGGCAAAGCCAACATTTGCAATGAATAAATTAAAGGACATCAAGCTTCCGATTACTACTAAAAAAGTAACCAAGATCCGGCGAATTAGCGCAGCAATTTTACTTGTGCTTTCACGGTTTAGTACGGGCAACCAAGTTAGAAATAGCGCGGTAGGTCCACTAAAGAGCGCAATTGCCAAAATGAGCGCCACGAGTCTTACGAGTGATTCCATGGTTAAAGGTTAACCCAGTTATCAGAAGTTGCGGCATATAAATCCATATCACTTTGGCTGCCATCGGCTCTAGTGACTCGCGATTTCATTAAACCTTCGTGCTTATAACCAGCACTTAGCAACACTTTCTTTGAAGCCTCGTTATCGCTATCAACTATGCCCGCTAGTCGACGAAAACCTAAAGTTTCGAATGCATAGTTTGTGACCATCTGGCAGCCAACAGAGCTATAGCCATGACCGCGAACATCTTTGTTTAGCCAGTAGCCAATTTCACCGATGTGGTTATGTTCTTCAACGCCATGAATTGAAAACGGCCCCAGAAATGTTTCCCCAGCAACTTTTAAGGCGGCGGGGCTGACATCCTTATTAATCGTTAGAGCCCAATGAATTGCTTTGCGCTCATCAAAGAGCCGTGGCGTTTTCTCACGCACAAACCCTTGCGCTAACTCCATTGTGTAGTCGGTTGGAACGGTCGTGAACTTAGGGATTAGCGGGTCTTGGCAGGATAGATAAATCGCATCAATGTCTGCCTCTGACAACGGGCGCAACGTGAACTGCCCATGTTGAATCATCGGAACTGCACTTGGCCACCAGATCATGTGCTTAAGGTACTGGTTTAACCTTGATCCTCATTGCCAAATAAAAACTTTTGAGAATTAACCCTCTTGCAAAGTTGTTGGTGCTCCATGAACATCAAGCACATCGGTTGAATTAGGGGTATTAGAACCACCTAATTTCGAACCTTCACCACTGCGATTTAGCTGTGCATTTGGGCGATGACCTTTTTCAATAACCGGAATCGAGCCTAGAACACCCTTTTGGAAGTCCTCAAAAGCTTGCAGTACTTCGCGCTTGGTGTTCATTACAAATGGACCCATCCAGGCGACTGGTTCTTTTATTGGTTCGCCACCGAGAATGAATAGCTCCATTTCAGGTGAACGTGATTCCTGCACATTTGCAGCGCGCACAACGATTGTGTCACCTTCACCAAAGACAGTTAGTTGACCCATTTGTACGGAGCGTGATTCTTCACCAACAAAACCGTGACCAGCAAGTGTGTAAACAAGTGCGTTGTAATCCTTGCGCCAAGGCAAGCGAATTTCGGCGCCTGGTTGCAAAGTTGCGTGAATTAACGTGATCGGGGTTTGTGTTGAACCTGGGCCTTTATGTCCGGCAAGTTCGCCAGCAATCACACGAATTAGCGCACCGCCATCTTCGGATGCAAGGAGGGCGACTTCGCTGGCACGTAAATCTTGATAAGCAGGAGGTGACCATTTCTTAGCAGCTGGCAAATTCACCCAAAGTTGGAAACCGTGGAATAAACCACCGCTCATGACCAATGATTCTGGTGGAGTTTCGATATGCAAAATGCCAGCACCTGCGGTCATCCATTGCGTGTCACCATCGGAGATAGTTCCGCCACCACCGTTGTTATCGAAGTGATCGAAAATTCCATCAATAATGTAGGTAACTGTTTCAAAACCGCGATGTGGATGCCAAGGAGTTCCCTTTGGTTCACCAGGTGCGTATTCGACTTCACCCATTTGATCTAAGTGAATAAACGGGTCTAGCTGCGCGATGTCAACGCCAGCAAATGCACGACGTACTGGAAAACCTTCGCCTTCGAAACCTTGCGGGGCAGTTGTGATGCTGCGAACTGCGCGCGCACGTGTGCCAGTAACCGCTTTAACGCGTGGAAGAACGGTGATATCGGCAACGGTTACTGCAGGCATTTACGGCTCCTTGATTGAGCTAAGGATAGTTGAACCTTCAACTATCTCGCAACTCGAACTATTTAGCAGTCTTATAGGCCCTTTAGCGCGCTAACGACCTTGGTCAACGAAGCCTTCGCATCACCAAAGAGCAACATAGTCTTTGGATCATAAAGTAATTCGTTTTCGATGCCAGCAAATCCTGGGCGCATTGAGCGCTTCAAGAAAATAACGTTGGCTGCATTTGAAACTTGCAAAATTGGCATTCCATAAATTGGGCAACCAGGTGTGGTTTCAGCAGCTGGATTAACCACATCGTTTGCACCGATCACGATTGCAACATCGGTCTGTCCAAAGGTTGGGTTAACTTCATCCATTTCAGCAAGTTGTTCGTAAGGAACATTTGCTTCAGCGAGCAACACATTCATATGTCCAGGCATACGACCGGCAACTGGGTGAATTCCGTATGCAACATCGATTCCCTTTGCGATTAACAAATCTGCTAATTCGCGAACGGTGTGCTGCGCTTGCGCCACTGCTAATCCAAATCCTGGCACGATAACTACGCGACGAGCATAGTTAAGCAAGATTGCAACATCATCAGGTGAACCAGAACGCACTGGGCGCTCTTCAGCAGCTCCACTTGCTTCTTGTGGCTTAGCGGTGAAAGCGCCGAACAAAGTTCCAAATAGTGAGCGACCCATTGCTTCAGCCATCATGCGAGTAAGGATTGTTCCTGAAGCTCCAACCAAAGTACCGGCAATAATCAACATGGTTGAATCAAGAACGTAACCACTAGCAGCAACAGTTAAACCAGTAAATGCGTTTAATAGTGAGATAACAATTGGCACATCTGCGCCGCCAACTGGAAGCACGAACAGGATTCCGAAGAGCAGCGATAGCGCAGCCAAAATCAGTAGCGGCGTGGTTCCTAGAGCTACAACAACCCAGCCAGATACGGCTAGAACAGCCACCAAAGTGCCCGCAATTACAAAGCGGCCACCAGGGAAAACAACTGGGCGAGTAGTCATAAGTTCTTGCAGCTTCATGAATGTAACGATCGAACCGCTAAATGAAACACAGCCAACTACCACGGTAAAGACGGTTGCGATAACTACCGCAGTTGTTGCATCAGTGCCAAGGCTTAGGTACTCAACGATTGCAACCAGGGCCGCAGCGCCACCACCAACACCATTAAAGAGTGCAACGAGTTGCGGCATCTGAGTCATCTGAACTTTTTTGGCAGCGGGTACGCCGATCAAAGTACCAACGGCCATTGCACCAAGGATCCAACCTAAATTATCGATTGGAAGTGAAGTTGGCGTGCCATCACTTTCAGGCTTTGCGTAAAAGAAAATAACAACAGTTGCGATCGTTGCACCGAGGGCACCGATTAAGTTACCGCGACGAGCACTCTTAGGAGATGACAAACCTTTAAGAGCTAATACGAAACAAATACCGGCGCTAAGTCCGATTAAGTCATATACGAAGGTGCTCATTATTTAGCCTCCTTCTTCTTACCCTTAAACATTTCGAGCATTCGGTCGGTTACGACAAACCCGCCGATCATGTTTATTGTTGCCAAAATAATTGCAGCAACTGAAAGTCCAAGTTCAAGATTAGTTTTGCTATGTGAAGCCACGATGATTGCGCCTACGAGAATCACACCGTGAATCGCGTTAGCACCTGACATCAGCGGTGTGTGAAGCGTTGATGAAACTTTAGAGACGACTTCAAAACCAACGAATACCGCTAGTACGAAAATCGAGATGATTGCAATCGGTTCCATTTACTTAGCCCCTCCACCACGACGTGATCCAGCATGAGTGACGGCTGAGCCATCGATGATTTCATCTTCAAAGTTAAGATTTAGCGCTGCTTGCACGCCTTCTGCTGGCGGCACTGTTAATAGCGTTAATAGGTTAACCACGTTGCGTGAATAGAGGCTAGAAGCGTGGAAAGGCAGCTGGCTGGGCACATCTTTCCCGCCCCAGATGCGCACGCCATTTGCCGTGATCACGATTTCACCAGGTTTAGATCCTTCAACATTGCCGCCGGTTTCAGCAGCTAAATCAATGATTACGGTGCCAGGTGCCATTGAGTTAACCATTTCGGCAGTTACTAGTCGCGGCGCTGTGCGACCAGGAACGGCTGCAGTAGTAATTAGCACATGTGATTTAGCGATGTAAGGCGTTAACAATTCGCGTTGCTTCGCTGCGCGCTCTTCAGTCATCTCGCGCGCATATCCGCCAGCACCTGCGAGTGATTCCAGTTCAAGTTCAATGAAAGTTGCACCCATTGATTTAACTTCATCTGCCGAAGATGGCCGAACGTCATATGCTGAAACAACTGCGCCAAGTCGACGAGTTGTTGCGATTGCTTGTAAGCCAGCAACGCCGGCGCCAAGTACGAGAACTTGTGCAGGTGTAACGGTGCCCGCAGCTGTCATTAACAATGGGAAGAAACGTGGTGAAAGTTCAGCGCCAACAATTGCGGCTCGGTATCCGGCGCAGAGTGCTTGCGAAGTTAACGCATCCATTGATTGGGCACGTGAAATACGCGGCACCAGTTCAAGTGAGAAGGCTGTAACGCCAGCACTTGCCGCCGCATCAATTGAATCCGCAGCAGTTACAACCGATAGGAACGAAATGGTTACTGCGCCTTTTTTCAAAGTTGCCATCTGTGCGGGTGTAAGTGGCTGAACCGAAAGAACTACATCGGCGTTCTTTAATACATCACCACTTTCGACCTTGGCACCAGCGGCTACGAATTCGGCATCACTAGCTTGCGAATGTAGTCCGGCACCAGACTCGATAACAACATCGAGACCTAGGCGGGTCAATTTATTGATGACATCGGGCACTAGCGCTACGCGCTTTTCGCCTTCACGAATTTCCTTAGGAACGGCAATTAACATGGGTGAAAACTACCGCTTACCTATGAGTATGTCGCGAGAAAGCTGAGATCTGACCCTCTGGATCTAATGAATTTCGCCTCAATTCACCCTTTGTTAAGGCTTGAATATGGCCAATGGGGGTGATTAGAAAATTGCGGAATTTGCGGGACTTATCGGCCTTGTATCTCGCCGCGAGTTAAGTGATAGAGCAGCGCCTGAATAGTGGTGCGGCGATGATATGCCTCGCGCCAGATCACAGATTTTGGGCCATCAATAACGGAAGTGGCAACTTCTTCTTCACGATGCGCTGGCAAGCAATGCATGAAAATCGAATCCTTTGCGGTGAGATTCATCAGTTGTTGCGAAACGGCAAATGGTGAGAGTGCTTTAGTTTTTTCAATCCGCTCAGCCTCTGGATCACCCATCGACATCCAGACATCTGTGTAAAGAACACTGGCATCTTTAGCGGCTGCTTCAGGATCGCT
>CANLAY010000027.1 GCA_947488635.1 Candidatus Nanopelagicaceae bacterium | reverse complement strand
TCAAAGCTGAAGCACGTC
Organism: Candidatus Nanopelagicaceae bacterium; assembly: GCA_947488635.1. Lineage (GTDB taxonomy): Bacteria > Actinomycetota > Actinomycetes > Nanopelagicales > Nanopelagicaceae > Planktophila. Next base: position 9,523 of record CANLAY010000027.1, on the reverse strand, counting down.
GTGCTCTAGAACTTCAGGCTCCCTCTGTAGTTCAGCGCCAACCTGTTAAAGAGCCTATGGCTACTGGTATCAAGGCAATCGACGCTATGACTGCAATCGGCCGCGGTCAGCGTCAGTTGATTATTGGTGACCGTCAGACAGGCAAGACAGCAGTAGCTGTTGACACCATTATTAACCAGTTAGAGAACTGGAAAACAGGAGACCCAAAGAAGCAAGTTAAATGTATTTATGTTGCGATTGGTCAGAAAGGTTCCACCATCGCTTCCGTTAAGGCATCTCTAGAAGAAGCTGGCGCAATGGAATACACAACAATCGTTGCGTCCCCTGCATCAGATCCAGCCGGCTTTAAGTACTTAGCTCCGTATACCGGTTCGGCAATTGGTCAGCACTGGATGTATAACGGACAACACGTGCTAATTGTTTTTGATGATCTATCAAAGCAAGCAGAGGCTTATCGTTCAGTCTCACTATTGCTACGTCGCCCACCAGGTCGCGAAGCGTACCCAGGCGATGTTTTCTACTTACACTCACGTTTGCTAGAACGTTGCGCAAAGCTTTCTGATGAACTCGGTGGCGGTTCAATGACTGGTCTGCCAATCATTGAAACAAAGGGTAATGACGTTTCTGCGTTCATCCCAACTAACGTAATTTCAATTACCGATGGTCAGTGCTTCCTGGAAACAGATCTTTTCAACGCCGGTGTTCGCCCAGCGATTAACGTAGGTATTTCGGTATCTCGCGTTGGTGGTTCTGCGCAGACCAAGGCAATGAAGAAGATTGCTGGTCGTTTGCGTCTTGACCTTGCTCAGTTCCGTGAACTCGAAGCATTCGCTGCTTTCGGTTCAGATCTAGATGCTGCCTCAAAGGCCCAACTAGAGCGCGGTGCTCGCATGGTTGAACTACTAAAGCAGGGTCAGTACTCACCTTATTCAGTAGAACGCCAAGTAGTTTCAATTTGGGCAGGTACTTCAGGCAAGCTAGACGATGTTGCAGTTGCTGACATTCGTCGTTTTGAAGCTGAACTACTTGAATTCATTGGTCGCGAGCGCAAGGACATCTTCAAGGTTATTTCTGAAACGAAAGACCTAAACGATGACACCATCGCAGCGATGACTGAGGCAGTTGCTGCTTACAAGCTGCAATTCAAGCCAACAGTTTCGGCCGCTCTTAATGAAGCAGCAGCTGAAGCTCTAGATGGCGAAGGAAACGAGCAGATCACTAAGTTCGTTCCACCGGCGGCGAAGAAGTAACAAATGGGTGCCCAACTTCGCGTATATCGCCGACGGATGCGATCCGTTAAAGCGACCAAGAAAATTACGAAAGCCATGGAATTAATTTCGGCTTCTCGTATTGTCAAGGCGCAGCAACGAGTCGCAGCTTCAACTCCTTATGCAAATGAGTTGACTCGTGCGGTATCTGCAGTTGCCACTTATTCTTCAACGAACCATCCGCTAACAACTGAATCTGAAAATCCTCGCCGCGCAGCGGTCTTGATCATCTCAGCTGACCGCGGTATGGCCGGTGCTTATTCAAACAATGCAATTAAAGAAGGCGAGCAACTTGCTGCTCTGCTTAAAGAACGTGGCCTTGAAACTGCTTCCTACCTAGTTGGCCGCAAAGCTGTTAATTATTACCGTTTCCGTAATCGCGAGATTGCCGGATCTTGGTCAGGTTTCTCAGACACCCCAACTTATGAAAATGCTAAAGAAGTTGCTGATGCGCTTTTGACAGCTTTTCTGGCTGATTCAATTGAAGGCAAAGTTGGCGTCGATGAGATCCACATTATCTTTACTGAGTTTCGTTCAATGATCACTCAAGAGGCACAAGCCAAGCGCATGTTGCCACTTGAAGTTGTTGAATCAAGCACCCCAGTTCCAACTGGCTTGCTACCAATGTATGAATTCGAACCTAATGCAGGTGAAGTACTAAATGCTCTTCTACCTCGTTATATCGAAGCTCGTATTTTCAATGCGATGCTGCAATCAGCGGCTTCCGAGCATGCTGCTCGTCGTCGCGCAATGAAGTCAGCTACAGATAATGCTGACGAATTAATCAAGTCTCTGACTCGTCGGGCAAATGCTGCTCGGCAGGCAGAAATTACGCAAGAAATCAGTGAAATCGTCGGCGGCGCAGACGCGTTGGCCTCAGCTAGTGCAGGGAGTGAATGATGTCGGTAAAGACAACAGGTAAAGGTCGCGTTGCGCGAGTTATCGGCCCAGTGGTGGACATTGAGTTCCCAGCGGGTCAGATGCCTTCGATCTTCAACGCGCTACATGTAGAGACCACCATGAGTGGAACTACTCGTACCTTGACTCTAGAAGTAGCGCAACACATTGGTGACAACCTGGTGCGCGCGATCTCGATGCAGCCAACTGACGGAATGGTCCGTGGCGCTGAAGTGAGTGACACTGGTTCTGCGATCTCAGTACCAGTTGGTGACGTAACCAAGGGTCACGTGTTTAACACACTTGGCGAATCGTTAGATGTGCCAACATCTTCCCTTGATATTAAAGAGCGTTGGCCAATCCACCGCAATGCACCAGCATTCGATCAACTTGAGTCAAAGACTGAAATGTTCGAGACCGGTATCAAAGTTATCGATCTACTAACACCTTATGTAAAGGGTGGAAAGATCGGTCTATTTGGTGGTGCAGGTGTTGGTAAGACAGTTTTGATTCAGGAAATGATTTATCGCGTAGCTGAAAACTTCGGTGGGGTATCTGTATTCGCCGGTGTTGGTGAGCGTACTCGTGAAGGTAACGACTTGTTCCTAGAAATGACCGAGACCGGTGTTATCAATAAGACCGCCTTAGTGTTCGGTCAAATGGATGAGCCACCTGGCACGCGTCTTCGCGTTGCGCTTTCAGCGCTAACCATGGCGGAATACTTCCGCGATGTGCAGAAGCAAGATGTATTGCTCTTCATCGACAATATCTTCCGCTTCACACAAGCAGGTTCTGAAGTATCAACTCTGCTTGGCCGTATGCCATCAGCTGTGGGCTATCAGCCAACACTTGCTGATGAAATGGGTCAGTTGCAAGAGCGTATTACTTCAACTCGTGGTCACTCGATTACATCGATGCAGGCAATTTATGTTCCTGCCGATGACATCACCGACCCAGCGCCACACACTACTTTCGCGCACTTAGATGCAACCACAGTGTTGTCTCGTCCGATCTCTGAGCTTGGTATTTATCCAGCGGTAGATCCACTTGACTCAACTTCACGCATCCTTGATCCACGCTACATCGGTGAGCACCACTTCCAGGTTGCTAACCGCATTAAGCAGATCTTGCAGCGCTACAAGGATCTTCAAGACATCATTGCGATTCTTGGTATCGATGAACTTTCTGAAGAAGACCGTATCTTGGTAGGTCGCGCACGTCGTATCCAGCGCTTCTTGTCACAGAACACCTTCGTAGCAAAGGTTTTCACTGGTCTCGACGGATCATTCGTGCCGCTAGTCGACACAATCGCAGCATTCGAAGCACTTGCTGATGGAAAGTACGATCATGTTCCAGAACAAGCATTCTTCATGTGTGGTGGCCTCGATGATGTTGAGCGCCGTGCTGCGGAATTGGCGAAGAACTAACTCATGACACTTAAAGTCGCAGTAGTTTCACCAACACAGAAGGTTTGGTCAGGCGAGGCTTCATTTATCTCAGCTCGCACAACCGAAGGTGACCTTGGCGTTTTGCCAGGTCACGCACCTTTATTTGGTGTTCTAGTCGACGGCGCAGTCAGCATTAAAGTTGCCGACGGAACAACTCAGCAATTCAATGTCCATGGTGGGTTCTTATCTGTATCAAATGATCGAGTTTCGATCTTAACTGAGTCAGCAGGTTAATTTAGTTCTATTTAAAAATCCCGGCAGAAATATCTACCGGGATTTTTTCTGCTTTAAAATAATAAGATTTAAAGTTCGCGAGTAACATCGGCGCCAAGTGCGCGTAATTGCGTAGCAAAATCAGGGTAGCCGCGATCAATGTGATAACCATCTTCAATAAAAGTTATGCCATCACTTACCAAGCCAGCTAAAACCAAGCCTGCACCCGCCCGAATATCAGTTGCCACAACAGGTGCGCTAGAGAGCTTTTCGACCCCGGTTATAGCTGCATGGTGGCCATCGATAGTGATTTGTGCGCCTAATCTGATCAATTCATTAACAAACATGAAGCGACCTTCGAACACGTTTTCAGTAACTATGGCATCACCAGTTGCAATGGCATTTAAAGTAATAACCATTGGCTGTAGATCTGTTGGAAAACCTGGGTAGGGAAGGGTTGAAACATCAATTGCTTTTGGCCTGGAATCCATGCGAACTCGGATCGAGTTTTCATTTGAAGTAACGATCGCGCCAGCCGCAGTTAACTTTTCAAGTGGAATCTCTAAATCTTGGGCACGTGCTCCATTTATAGTGATATCACCTTGCGTCATGGCGGCGGCAAATGCCCAAGTGCCAGTCACAATGCGATCTGCGATTGTGGCGTGATCGGTGGGGTGCATTTTTGCAACACCAGTGATTGTGATTAACGGTGTGCCAAGACCTTCGATTTTGGCACCCATTGAAATTAAGAAATTTCCGAGATCAACTAAATCTGGTTCGCGCGCTGCGTTATCAATCGTAGTGACACCTTTTGCCAGCACTGCCGCAGTCATTAAGTTCTCTGTTGCGCCAACGCTTGGAAAATCCAAAACAATTTCGGCACCCGTTAAACCGTTAGGCGCTTTGGCAATTACGTAACCATGTTCATTGTGGGCTTTAGCACCCAATGATTCCAGACCGCGAATATGAAAATCTAAACCACGCGAACCAATGGCATCGCCGCCGGGCAGAGCAACTTCAGCCATGCCAACGCGAGCAACCAGTGGGCCGAGCACGTTAATAGAGGCACGCATCTTGCGCACTAAATCGTAATCAGCGCGATGACCCGGAACTTCTGGCACATCAATGGTTACTAAATCTGCACCACGTACAACTATGCAACCTAAACGGGTAAGCAGATCAGCCATGATGTCGACATCTGCAATATCAGGAACGTTGCGAATAGTGGTTTTACCAGCTGCTAAGAGTGAAGCAGCCATAAGTTTTAGGGCCGAGTTCTTAGCCCCGCTAACGCTAACTTCGCCGGCCAGACGGGCACCACCGACAACGCGGAAGCGGTCTATTGCACCCATGGCGGCACCCCTTTCAAATTCTTTAATGCAACGTTAATTCTCGAGTGGTCGTATCTTATCTGCCCGATTAGGCTCTCCCCATGGTTAATTTGACGCGGATTTACACAAAAACTGGCGATGATGGAACTACTTCACTCGGCGATATGAGCCGCACTTCGAAGAATGATCCACGTCTTGAGGCATATGCCACTGTAGATGAAGCTAACTCAGCAATTGGTGTTGCACTCTGCGCCGATACATTGCCGGCTGAATTAAGGCCGCTGTTGATTCGCATTCAAAATGATCTCTTCGATGTGGGCGCAGATCTTTGCACCCCAGTAGTCGATGAACCAAAAATTGAACCACTTCGAGTTCTGGAATCACAGATTACTTATCTGGAAGAGCAGATAGATGCTTACAACGGGCAACTAGAACCACTTCGCTCATTTGTATTACCTTCTGGCACTTTGGCAGCAGCTAACCTACACGTTGCTCGCACGGTTGCTCGTCGCGCTGAGCGATGCACCTGGGCTGCGATTCACGCATTCGGCGGCGGCGTTAATCCGCTAGCGGCAAAATATTTAAATCGTTTATCTGACCTACTCTTTGTACTTGCTCGCATCTCTAATAAAGAGCAAGGCGATGAACTTTGGGTCCCTGGCGCTAACCGCTAACCCGAATCAGTTATTTGCTTGAAGCGTTGGCGTATAGACGTTAGTTTTTAACGTCTCAGTCGCAGGCGCATGATGGCAAATCACATTTATATTAGAAATTTTATTTCCCCGCTCAATATCTTCAGAGCTGATTAAAAGAATTGTTTTATAGACCTTTTTCGCCGTTCCAGTAGTGGTTGTTCGAATTGTGCCATGGGTAGTAATAGTTAGATCTGCTATGTTTTTTGGACCTCTAACTTTAGATTTAACTTCCCACCATGAGCAACCATTTGTAGAGGCCACAGTTATCGCGCCACAGGAATACTTCTGACAAATCAATGTGCCGTCAACTTTTTGCGCTAATTGAGCTGTCAGCACTTTACTGTTTGAGGCAATACCAACTAACTCTTTAACTGTTGGAACTTTTGCATAGATCTCACCTTTTACAGTAAAGCCAACTGGTGGCCACTTTGGTGAAGGTGAAGGCTTAATTTTAGATGCGGCATTCGCCCCGCTTGCGCTGAGTGCAATAACTAATAGCAGTACTAACCCAAGTCGCTTCACTTGTTCTCCCAACGAAATGTCTTAACCGCAAAGAAGAGGCCAACAATCAGCCAGACAAAAAGAATTATGGCGGTGCGACCACCTTCCCAGCTCTTAGCAACTTCTTGCGCAGCAAATGTGTCGGGCAAGAAAACACTACGCATTCCTTGAGTTAGCCATTTGAGCGGAAAGATTGCGGCAACTTGTTGCATCCAGCCAGGTAATTGGGTGAAGACAAAGAAAACTCCACTAAAGAATTGCAGAATGATTACAACGGGTGAAACTATGGCTGAGGCTCCGCGACCATTCTTTGGCACTGAAGAAAATGCCACACCAAGCGCTGTTGAACTGGCGGTTCCGAGTACTAGTAGCCAAGTAAAAGTTAGCCATTTGCTCAGCTCAGTTGGCATATTTAAACCAAAGAAAGCAACGCCAATGGCGAGCAAGATCAGAACTTGCACCACCATGCTGGCAAATACGGAGATCGCTTTTCCAATGAAGTAACTAGTAATAGGCAGCGGTGTTCCACGAAGGCGCTTGATCGCACCCATGTCACGTTCGATTGGAATATTAATGGCAATATTTTGAAAGCCACTATTAACTAAGCCTGATGCGATCATGCCAGCTACAAAATATTGGCTAAAAGTCACCCCTGGCGCAATAGTGTCCTTAAATACGCTGCCAAAGATCGCTAATAAAATGACGGGGAAGAAGATGGTAAATACCACTGCTTCTTTCTGACGTGAGAATTGAATGATTTCCATTTGACCACGCAGTAAGCCAAGTTTTAAGGTGCCCGGAACTTTATTCATCTTGGCCACCGATCATCTTTAAGTAAATATCTTCAAGCGATGGGCGAGTGATAACCAATTCTGGAATATCGCCACCAAACTGCGCAGTTAACTTATTAACAACTGCCGTTGGGTTATCGCTCTCTTTAGATTCAAGACCAGATGTTCCCATCCAAGAAACCGTAGCTTTTGCGGTACTGCGACCACCAAGGAGCGCGGGCGTAGAAACTTCAACTATTTTTCCAGCCGTAATAACTGCAACTCGATCGGCTAACTCTTCAGCTTCATCGAGGTAGTGAGTGGTTAATAAAATTGTGGTGCCGCTGGCCTTTAAGTCACGAATCAGTGACCAGAATGCGCGCCGTGCTTCGGGATCAAAGCCAGTGGTTGGCTCATCAAGAAATAGAAGTTCGGGATTTCCGATGATTCCAAGTGCCACATCAAGGCGACGTCGTTGGCCACCTGATAATTCCAGGACTAATGAATTGCGTTTTTCAGTAAGACCTACTGCTTCGATTACTTGATCGACATCGCGTGGGTTGGCATAGAAAGCACTGAAATGCTTAACAATCTCGCGCACCTTAAACGAACCAGCATCTGAGGCGGTCTGCAAAACGATGCCGATGCGATTACGCCAACTGCGGCCAGCATCGCCCTTGGTCGCTGGGTCAAACCCCAGCACGCTAACCGAGCCGCTATCAGGTGCTCGAAAGCCGGCCAGAATCTCAACGGTCGTGGTTTTGCCAGCGCCATTTGGGCCTAACAGAGCGAAAATCTCGCCTGCCTCGATCGCTAAATCGATGCCAGCGACGGCGGTGAAGTCGCCATATGACTTTACGAGGCCCTTAACTTCAATCACCTTCATGACTCCAGCCTGTCACAAGAAGCTGAAAAATGCGAGAAAATGAACCATGAGCCCGCGCCGCAACTATCCCAAAGGGAAGCGACCTCAGGATGCTGAGCGAGAAATCAATACTTCTAATGAAAGTATTGAAGAACACAGTGATGGAACATACCGAGTTAGGAAATTAACTGGTTCTTCTTCTAATAAACCATATCGCTGCCCAGGTTGTGATCAAGTTATTCCAATGGCAACGCCACACATTGTTGCCTGGTTAGAACATGATGAAGAATCGCGCCGCCATTGGCATACACCTTGTTGGAGTAAGAAAAATAATCGCGGCCCACGCACAGAGCGCACACGAAATGCGCCCCGCTTCTAATTAACCTTAGTAAAAGTTAACTCAGCCGACCTTTAAGAATCTTAATAACGCGCACAATTAATTTATCGCTGAAATAAGAACGCTTAAAGCTAGTAAATGCCAAAGGCAATTGGAATCGCGCACGAACCACGGTGCGCGGATATGTAAACTCTAGAATTCCTTCGGGGCCATGAATGCGACCAGAGCCACTATCTTTCACGCCGCCAAATGGCACTGATGGAATTGCTGCGAATGAAATAGTTGAGTTAATCGCAACCATTCCACAATGAAGTTGAGAAGCAATCTTTTTGCCTTGGCGCTTGGACCAAACCGATGCACCTAAGCCATATTTACTTGCATTAGCTAAACGAATTGCATGATCAATAGAGTGGAAACGATTGATAATAATTACCGGCCCAAAAGTTTCCTCCGTCATCGCAATAGCATCTTCTGGCACATCTACTAAAACAACGGGCTGCACATATGGTGGCTGCACAGATTTCTTACCACCCAGCAGCGCTTTACCGCCGCGCTTTAACGCATCGGCGATATGGGCGGCAATCACATCTAGTTGTTCTGGCATAGTTGCGGGACCGTAATTACCAGCCCCTGGTGCACCTGCGGTGATCTTTTCAGCTTCGGCCACGAAGAGTTCAATGAAGCGATCTGCAATCTTTTCATCTACATAAATACGTTCAGCGCCAATACAAGTTTGCCCAGCATTAGACATGGCAGACCATAAAGAATTTTCAACAGCTGCCTTGATGTTGGCATCTTCGGCAATAATTACTGGGTCTTTGCCACCACACTCCAGAACTACTGGAATCATGTTTGCCGCACACGTTGCTGCAACTAACTTGGCAGTCTTAGTTGAACCAGTAAAAGCTAATTTATTGATTTCACTTTCACATAAGTATTTACCAGTATCGCCGAAGCCAGTAATAACTTGGAAAATATCTTCACTTGGTGCAACTTGGGCAAATGAATCAGCTAGCCAAACACCAACTGCTGGGGTTAATTCACTTGGTTTGAAAACAACTGCGTTACCGGCTGCAAGTGCGTAGGTGATTGAACCAAGTGGAGTGAACATCGGATAGTTCCAGGGGCCGATAACACCGACCACGCCAACTGGTGAGTGCTCAACGCGCGCTGACATATTTGCCATGATCGCTCCAGG
>CANLAY010000026.1 GCA_947488635.1 Candidatus Nanopelagicaceae bacterium | reverse complement strand
CCGTCGGCCATTACATATTCCTTGCCTTCCATGCGCACTTTGCCTTTAGCTTTCGCCTCAGCCATGGATCCTGCTGCAATGAGATCTGCGAAGCCAACGATTTCGGCCTTAATAAAACCCTTTTGGAAATCGGTATGAATAACACCAGCAGCCATTGGTGCGGTGTCACCTTTATGAATTGTCCATGCGCGCGCTTCTTTAGGGCCAGCAGTTAAATAAGTCTGCAGACCTAAAGTTGTAAAACCAACATGTGCCAAAGTCGCAAGACCTGGTTCTTTCAAACCAATCGATTGCAACAATTCGAGAGCATCTTCATCGCTTAGTTCAGCGAGTTCGGCTTCAGTCTTAGCATCAAGGAAAATTGCTTCGGCAGGTGTTACTAGATCTTGTAACTTCTTACGCAAGTCAGCATCAGTTAATTCAGCTGCATCAACGTTGAAAACATATAAGAATGGTTTAGCGGTTAGTAGGTGAAGCTCGGCAATTTCAGTTAAATCAATTTTGCTCTGCGAAAGTGGCTTACCTGACTGCAACCATTCATTGGCAGCAATGGCAGCATCTAGAACAGTCTGCTTATCTTTAGATAGGCGAACTTCTTTTTCTAAACGGGGCAAAGCTTTTTCAATAGTTTGTAGATCAGCAAGTGCTAATTCGGTGTTAATTGTTTCCATGTCAGAAGCTGGATCAACGCGGCCATCGACATGAACAACATCGCCATCGGTGAAAACTCGAATAACTTGGCAGATCGCATCGGTATCGCGAATATTAGTTAGGAACTTATTGCCTAGGCCCGCGCCTTCAGATGCGCCTTTAACAATGCCGGCGATATCAACAAATGAGACAACCGCTGGCAAGATCTTTTCGGAAGCAAAGATGGCAGCCAGCTTGGCTAGGCGCTCATCGGGCACACCCACGACGCCCACGTTTGGTTCGATCGTGGCAAAGGGGTAGTTGGCGGCCAGGACGTTGTTTTTGGTGAGGGCATTAAAAAGGGTCGACTTTCCCACGTTTGGCAGACCGACGATTCCAATTGAGAGGCTCACGAGGAGTAGAGCCTACGCGAGTATGTCAGCCCTTCCTGCCACGATACGGCTATGTCAGCATCAGTAGTGGTTCTTCTAACAGGTCTAGCCATCGGTTTAGCCCTTGGTTTCTTCATTGCCAGCCTTAAAAACAAGGCAGATCAGGCACATGGTGATTCAGCTTCGGCTGCCATCGCTGCCGAACTTGCCGGAGCAAAGGCACTCGTTGAGAATTTAACGGGCCAAATCGCAACAATGAATACCCAGAACACTTCTAGTGCTGCGCTTAACCAAGCTTTGGATGATGTGAAAACACGAATGAGTTCACTTTCAACCCAAACAGCAGATGCTGAAACAAAGCGTGCTGCTGCAGAGTCTGCAATTAAAACTCAAATCGAATCAATGCAAGTTGGTAACCAAAACCTACTTGAGCAAGCCACCAAATTAGCTGGCGCACTATCTAGTTCTCAAACGCGTGGTCGCTTCGGTGAAGTGCAACTCGAGATGTTGCTAGAAAATGCTGGTCTTATTGAAGGCATTCACTTTGAAAAACAAAGTTCTGATCGTGGCAACGACGAAATCTCACGACCAGATATTCAAATTGCGATCCCTGGCGGCTCGCGCATTTTTATTGACTCCAAGTTTCCATTTACTCGATTCCTAGAAGCAATCGATGCTGATGATGAAGAAACTCGCGATTCACTAATGCAACAGCATGCTAAAGATTTACTAAAGCATGTCGAAGCACTGGCAAAGCGCGATTATCAGGGCGTTACTTTCTCCCCTGATTTCGTAGTTCTTTTCGCACCATTTGAATCAATCTTGTCTGAGTCATTACGCGTTGATCCCATGTTGCTAGAAAAAGCTTTCGCTAAGAATGTAACTATTGCAACTCCTACAAATATGTTGGCGCTGCTGCGCACTGTGGCATATGCCTTTGGTCGCCAAGATCTAGCCGATAACGCAGTTGCAATTCAAGGCCATGCTTCAGAGCTACTAAAGCGCGTTGGTTCACTGCACTCAAAGCTTGCAACGCTAGGTGATCGTATTAAGTCAGTAGAACGTGGCTTTAACGATGTAGTGCAAACTGCGGAAACCTCATTATTACGTCCAGCTCGCAGCATGGTGAACCTCGGCGTAAGCACGGGAGCCAATAAACTAGCGCCGTTAAGTGATGTTGATGACGAAGTTCGCGCGATTAAATCCGCCGCCCTTGAAATTGATTACATCGATGCTGAAGAGGATGAGAAATAATGAGCACAACAGCTGCACGTAAGATTGCAATCAGCGGCCCTGGCCTAAAAAAAGAGGGCATCATCGTTCTGCAGTTCTTCTTTATCGGCATCTTCTCTTACCTAGAACTATTAGTGCGCAATGGTTTTGGCATCGTCACAGGTTTAGTAATCATGTTGGTGACTTTCGGTGGCGTTCAATATGGTCGCAATGGCACTAGCTACGTGGCAGCAGTTAACCCACCACTTGCTTTTGCTTCCCTTGCATTCCTTGAGCTGCTTACAAGAAATGGTTTATCAATCACACGATTAGGTATTGATTTCTTAGCAGCCCTTGCCAGCCAAGCACCGTTCTTGTTGATCTCAGCAGCCTACGCTTGGTATTTCTACTTTGATCGTAGAGCTAAGGCACATAAGCGCCAGCGCGCTGCATAAGTTACTGAGCTGCTGCCTTAATATCTTTGCGTAGCTCTGGTGGTAGCGCAAAGAGCAATGATTCTTGCGCTGCAGTAACGGTTTCAACATCTGCGAAACCACGCTCTGCTAACCATTTAAGTAAGTCATCGACCAAGATTTCAGGCACTGAGGCACCACTAGTTACACCGATTGTTTCAACGCCGGTTAGCCATTCCTCTTTTGCTTCGGCGGCATAGTCGATTAAGTAAGCCTGAGGTGTGCCATATTCCTTGGCTACTTCAACTAAACGAACTGAGTTCGATGAGTTTGTTGAACCAACCACAATAACTAAATCTGCTTGTGGGGCAATAACTTTGATGGCATCTTGGCGATTAGTAGTGGCATAGCAAATGTCATCTGAAGGTGGATCTTGAATATCCGGGAAACGCTCTTTTAGAATCGCAACTGATTCCAGTGCTTCATCAACGCTAAGCGTTGTTTGCGATAGCCAAGCTAGCTTCTTACCTGGAGTCGGTTGCACGGTGCGGGCAGAATCTAAGCCATCTACTAATTTAACTTTGCCAACTGCTTCGCCCATCGTGCCTTCGACTTCTTCATGGCCTTCGTGGCCGATAAATAAAATCTCTAGCTCCTCTGCTGCAAAACGTCGCGCTTCGTGGTGAACTTTGGTAACAAGTGGGCAAGTAGCATCAATGGTTTTTAGATTACGGTTTGCCGCTTCTTCATGAACTGCTGGTGAAACTCCATGAGCTGAGAAAACTACGATCTTGCCCTCGGGTACTTCATCGGTTTGATCAACAAAGATGGCGCCGCGAGCTTCGAGGGTTGCCACAACATGCTTGTTATGAACGATCTGCTTGCGCACATAAACCGGAGCACCGTAGAGCTCGAGTGCTTTTTCAACAGTGATCACGGCTCGGTCAACGCCGGCGCAATACCCGCGTGGCGCAGCTAAGAGGATCCGCTTACTCATGTCGCTTAGTCTATTAGGATCAATCCATGCTCGAAACTTCAAGTGAATCCCCCGCGCCAGTACGCGCCGTCACTGAAGCGATCAAGGAATATCTCGATCGATTAGGGCCAATCTGGATCGAAGGCGAAATCGCCGAACTCAATGAACGTAGTGGCGGCATGGCTTTTCTGCGCCTGCGTGATTCCAGCGTTGATATGAGCCTTTCGGTGATGTGCCACAAATCGGTATTAGCCAGCGTTGCACCGCTGCCAGCAAATGCTCGCGTTGTGCTTTATGCCAAAGGCTCTTGGTATACCAAGAATGGTTCTTACACGCTATCGGCTCGCGAAATTCGCCAAGTGGGCGTTGGTGAATTATTAGCGCGTCTGGAAGCACTAAAAACTATGTTGGCAGCTGAAGGTTTATTTGATTCGGAAAACAAAGTTGCCTTGCCATTGCTGCCCCGCAAAATTGGTTTGATCTGTGGTCGCAATACTGATGCTGAACGCGATGTGGTTGAAAATGCCAAACGTCGTTGGCCGGCTGTGCAGTTTGAAATTCGCGAAGTAACTGTGCAAGGCGCCGCCGCTGTTAGTGAAGTATCTGCTGCATTAGCCGAACTAGAAGCACTGGCCGATGTTGATGTCATCATCATTACTCGCGGCGGCGGATCCTTTGAAGATCTCTTGCCATTTAGTGATGAAGGTTTAGTTCGCTTAGCTGCTCAGTGCAGCACACCAATTGTTAGCGCAATTGGTCACGAAAAAGATTCACCACTACTTGATTTAGTTGCTGACTTCCGGGCATCAACACCGACTGATGCGGCAAAGCGCGTGGTGCCAGATATTAATGAAGAGATCGATTTGATTGAAAAACTTCGTGATCGCGCAAGCCGCTTTATGCGAAATATGATTGAACTCGAAAGTTCCAAGATTGCCAACTTGGCAGCGCGCCCAGTTCTGCGCGACCCTGCCGTGATGATTACTTCGCGATTGGAAATCATTACGTCTTTACGCGATCGTTCGATTCGTAGTTTCCAAGGCCGCCTTGCAATTGCCCAAGAAGAATTGCAACAAGTAACGGCTCGAGTGCGCGCGCTTTCGCCACAGGCCACCCTTGATCGTGGCTATGCCGTCGTGCAATTAGCCGATGGCAGCATTGCCCGTGATAGCGCCGCTCTTACAGATGGCGAAAAGCTGCGAATTAGACTGGCCCAAGGTGAGACCAGCGCCATGGTTACAAGTTAAAGAGCAGGCAGTAGATTTAAGCCATGGCCGCAGATAAGAAGATCTCATATGAAGCAGCGCGTGATGAACTGGCGCAAGTTGTTTCATCGCTAGAAACTGGTGGCGCAACCCTGGAAGATTCCTTGAAGTTATGGGAACGCGGTGAAGAGCTCGCGAAGATCTGCCAGGAATGGCTAGATGGGGCGAAGGCAAAGTTAGATTCAGTTAAGCCAAGCGAATAGGTGCGCAAATGTCTCCTGAATTCACATACTCTGACCTATTGCCGATTGGGCCAGATACCACCAAATATCGCAGCCTCGGCACTGATGGCGTTCGCACTTTAAAAGTTGGCGAACTGGAATTCCTCGAAATAGCCCCAGAGGCAATTGAGAAGTTAACTAGTACAGCAATTGCCGATATTTCACATTACTTACGTGCCGAACATTTACAGCAACTAGCAAATATTTTAAAAGACTCTGAAGCATCGCCTAACGATCGCTTTGTGGCCCTGGACTTATTAAAAAATGCCAACATCTCGGCCGGTGGAATTTTGCCAATGTGCCAAGACACCGGCACTGCAATTGTCTCAGCAAAGAAAGGTCAGTTCGTGCTGACCCAGAGCAAAGATGAAGTTGCGATCTCAAAAGGTATTTATGATGCCTATACAAATTTGAATCTTCGTTATTCGCAGCTGGCCCCAGTTACAACCTGGGATGAAAAGAACACTGGCAATAACTTGCCGGCCCAAATTGAAATCTATGCCGATAGCGAGCACTACGATGAATACAACTTCTTATTCATTGCTAAAGGTGGCGGCAGCGC
This sequence comes from Candidatus Nanopelagicaceae bacterium, assembly GCA_947488635.1. GTDB lineage: Bacteria > Actinomycetota > Actinomycetes > Nanopelagicales > Nanopelagicaceae > Planktophila. The sequence goes on along the minus strand of CANLAY010000026.1, from coordinate 3,986 downwards.
TAATAAATCTTTCCTTTATCAAGAGACCAAAGCAATCTTAAATCCGAAATCATTTATGACTTGGCTTGATGAAAAGCTTCGTTCAATCGGCACCGCAGCTTGCCCGCCGTATCACTTAGCAATTGTTATTGGCGGCACTAGCGCCGAGCACACGGTAAAGACCGCGAAATTGGCTAGTACTAAGTACCTAGATTCACTGCCAACTAAGGGCGATGCCGCTACTGGCCACGGTTTCCGCGATCTAGAACTAGAGCAGCAAGTGCTAGAGCTAACTCGTACCCTTGGAATCGGTGCGCAATTTGGTGGCAAGTACTTCTGTCACGATGTGCGAGTTGTTCGACTGCCTCGCCATGGGGCCTCACTGCCAATTGCGATTGCAGTTTCTTGTTCAGCTGACCGCCAAGCAAAAGGCAAGATCACCAAAGAGGGCATTTTCCTCGAAGAGTTAGAGCGCGAGCCAGCGCACTTCTTGCCCGAGACCACCGATGAACATCTAAACGATGGCGTGGTAAATATTAATTTGAATCAACCAATGGAAAATGTCTTAGCCGAGCTTTCCAAGCACCCACTTAAGACTCGCATTTCGTTAACTGGCACTTTAGTTGTGGCCCGCGATCTTGCCCATGCCAAGATCAAAGAGATGATGGATCAAGGCGCCCCAATGCCAGATTACCTACGTAATTTCGCGGTTTATTACGCTGGCCCAGCTAAGACTCCGGCCGGTTACGCATCTGGTTCCTTCGGACCAACAACTGCCGGTCGTATGGATTCCTACGTTGAATATTTCCAGAGCCGCGGTGGTTCAAAAATTATGTTGGCGAAAGGTAATCGCTCAAAGGCAGTTACTGATTCTTGTAAGACTCATGGTGGTTTCTATCTTGGTTCGATCGGTGGGCCAGCTGCTCGCCTTGCCCAAGATTGCATTAAGAAAGTTGAAGTTCTAGATTTCGCCGAACTCGGCATGGAAGCTGTTTGGAAAATCGATGTTGTAGATTTCCCGGCCTTCATTGTGGTCGACGATAAGGGTGGCGATTTCTTTGCCGAGACTTCAAAGCCAATCACAATTGGCATGGGACCACGCTAGTTTGGTTTAGTACCAGTTAGTGCGCTTGAATTTTGCGAAGGCGCCACAAGGGGTCTCATATCGTTTATCGATATAGTGAAGTCCCCATGAAATCTGAGTTACCGGGTTGGTTCGCCAGTCAGTTCCGATTACTTCCATCTTGCTAGCTGGCAGGGCTTGTGGAATTCCATGGGCACCGGAGCGCTTATTGCTAGCTCGGTAATTCCAGTGGCTCTCTTTCGTCCAAAGGCCATCTAGGCAGGCGTACTGCTTCTCGCCCCAGCCATATTTATCTTCCATCAAAGCCTTGGCAACTTCGCGAGCCCCATCGGGGGTGCGGGCTAGCTCAACGCTGGCACTTGCTGAGGAAACCAAAGACATCGCTGAGGCTGAAACTGTGGCTGATGAAGATAGCTCGCTAAAGAGGGCAGCTTCGATTGGCGCGATTTCTGGATCAAAGTTGGAAGTTAAGTAATCTTCGCCAGTTTGGCTATCGACCACATCAGAGGACAAGGTCAGTGAGGTCGTGGCTGGAAACTCAAGGCCATAGGCACTTGGTTGCAAGATAGCAAAACCTAAGAAAGCAGCCACAGTTGTCCAGATCGCTAATGCGCGACGGGAAGAGTTCAAATGTAAACCCACGGTGACTCCTTTCCTTACCCTACAAATCTCACCCGCTCGGGTGAGTAACAGGGTTTAGACTGGCAAGGCGCACTGACATCGGCAAATTAAAGTACGCGTGAGTCGCAAATTCTAAGGATTGACACATTGCGGCGAGTTGTAAAAGCGCAGGTCACCTAGGCAGAAGTCCGAAATGTCCGATATGTGAGTGTGACATTAAAAAGGGCCTCTTTTAGGCACCTGTCAAAGCCAGCCGACTAACTAGGAATTGGGCCTTCGAGGAGCTCAGTAACCAGGGCGGCAATCGGAGAGCGCTCTGAGCGAGTCAAGGTCACGTGGGCAAAGAGCGGGTGGCCTTTCAAAGTTTCGACCACGGCAACGACGCCATCATGGCGGCCAACTCGCAAGTTATCGCGTTGGGCAACGTCGTGGGTCAGGATCACTCGCGAAGATTGGCCGATGCGCGAGAGCACGGTGAGCAGAACTCCGCGTTCGAGCGACTGGGCTTCATCGACAATTACAAAAGAGTCGTGCAGCGAACGGCCGCGAATGTGAGTTAGCGGCAGAACTTCGATTAGCCCGCGGTCCAGAATTTCATCGATGACTTGTTGGCTAACTAGTGCGCCCAAAGTATCGAAAACCGCTTGGGCCCACGGTGACATTTTTTCGCCTTCACTACCTGGCAAGTAACCCAGCTCTTGTCCGCCAACTGGATAGAGCGGACGGAAAATTACTACCTTCTTATGTAACCGCTTTTCCATAACCGCTTCGAGTCCGGCGCAAAGAGCTAGTGCGCTCTTGCCAGTTCCGGCGCGACCGCCAAGTGAGACGATGCCGATTTCTGGATCAAGCAAAAGATCAAGGGCAATTCTTTGTTCGGCGCTGCGACCATGCAGACCAAAAGCGCTGCGATCGCCACGAACTAATTGCAATTGTTTATCGACGGTAACGCGGGCTAAGGCGCTGCCTTTTTCAGAATGCAAAACGATGCCGGTATGTACTGGCAGGTGATGGGCGACTTCATGGTCAGCGCGATCACTGGCATAGAGATCATCAATGACATTATGGCCAACATCGATTTCTTCAATTCCGGTCCAGCCACTGTTAGAAACTGTCTCGGCGCGATATTCCTCGGCCTCGACGCCAACGGCAGATGCCTTAACTCGAAGTGGCAAATCTTTAGTAACTAAAACAACTTTCTTTCCATCTGACATTAAATTCTTTGCAATCGCCAAAATACGAGAGTCATTTGTGCCATCACGCAAGAAGCCATGAGGCAGCGAACTTAAATCGGTGTGGTTGAGTTCAACTGAAAGTGTGCCACCAACAGGTGTAATCTTTAGTGGGCGATCTAAGCGGCCATGAGTAACACGTAAATCATCTAAATATCGCAGAGCTGCACGCGCAAAATAGCCCAGTTCTGGGTGGTCGCGCTTTGTTTCTAGTTCGCCAATTACGGCAATTGGAATGATGACCTCATGTTCGGCAAATCGGCCTAACGCGGCCGGATCGGCGAGCAGAACGCTGGTATCTAGGACATAAGTTTTTCTATCCGCAGCGCTCAAGAAATTCCCCGCATTTCAAGTAGAGGTCATATTTAGTTGTTGTAGGCGATGTGCAAACGCTAGAACTGCTGATTAATAATTTGCTTTCGACACGCGGTTAACAAAAGTTAAATCTAAATGACTTATTTACCCAACCGACGATGACGGGTTGCGTAAGAACGAAGAGCTCTTAAGAAATCGACTCGACGGAAATCTGGCCAATAAGCTTCGCAGAAATAATATTCAGATTGTGCGCTCTGCCACAGTAAGAAGCCACCGAGACGTTGTTCACCAGATGTTCTAATTAATAACTCGGGGTCGGGCTGGCCAGCGGTGTATAGATATTTAGCAATCTCATCTGCCGAGATGTTCTCAGCAGCTACTGATAAATCGTGGCCATCATTTTCTTGCGCAGATAAGTAACTCTTTACTGCATCAACAATTTCGCGACGGCCGCCATAACTAATTGCCACGTTAACTTCTAAGCCATCGCTGCGAATTGGTTTTAATGAGGCTAGCTTGGTGGCCAGCCATTCCGGCAATAAATCCAAGGCACCGACTGCTTTAATATTCCAGCGACCAGTTGCTGCTAATTCATCAACGGTATTGCCGATAATTCCCAACAGCGCCGTTAATTCTTCATCAGTTCGTTTGAAATTATCAGTTGAAAGCAGCCAAAGAGTTACAACTTTTACTTCAGCCTCTTCACACCAGCCCAAGAACTCAACAATTTTGTTAGCACCAGCTCTATGGCCATG
>CANLAY010000025.1 GCA_947488635.1 Candidatus Nanopelagicaceae bacterium | reverse complement strand
TTTGCTCAAGAAATTTCGCTACAAACTGGCGCATCAGCTAAAGAGTCTCTGCAAGAAGTTAGCGACTCAGTTGATCTATTGGTTTGGTATGCCGGCTGGAGCGATAAATTGCCTGCACTTGCTGGTTCAACGAATCCAGTTTCTGGTCCGTTCTATAACTTCACAGTTCCTGAAGCACTTGGCGTTGTTGGCGCGATTGCCCCAATTGATAAGCCACTCCTTGGCTTCGTTGCAGCGGTAGCTCCAATTTTAGTTTCGGGAAATACTGCAGTTGCGTTGGCTTCTAGCGCCGCTCCCCTTTCGGCAATCAGCTTTGCCGAAGTTGTTGCAACTAGTGATCTACCAAATGGCGTGTTAAATATTCTCTCTGGCCAACAAAGTGAATTAGCCCCTTGGTTTGCCTCCCACATGGATATTGATGGCTTAGATATTTCTGGGCTACCAGTTGATCAACATGGTGCAATCAAAGAAGCGGGCGTAGAAAACTTAAAGCGAATTTCAGCCTTTACCAAAATTGCCGAACCTGGCCGGATTCTGGCTTTCATGGAAGCCAAGACCGTCTGGCATCCAATCGGAAATTAGTTATTCTGCAGAAACCGCTAAATAGGCTGGTTTAACTACCTTTTCGATGATCGCTAAGCGTTCTTCGAAGGGGATAAATGCGCTCTTTAGGGCATTGATCGTTACGCGTTGTAGATCTAAGAAATTCCAGTCAAAGGCGTTTACTAACTCATTCATTTCATGAGTCATTGAAGTATCACTCATCAATCGGTTATCGGTATTTACAGTTACTCGAAAACGTAACTTCGCTAAAGCGCCGATTGGATGTTCCTTGATCGAAGCCGCGGCACCAGTTTGTAAGTTAGAAGTTGGGCACATTTCAAGTGGTACTCGACGATCGCGCACATATGAAGCTAGGCGACCGAGCTTCGCCTGCCCGCTACTGAAATCAACATCATCAATAATTCGCACACCATGACCTAGACGTTCAGCGCCACAAAGTTGAATTGCTTCCCAAATCGAGGGAAGTCCATATGCTTCGCCAGCATGAATTGTGAAGTGCGCATTTTCGCCGCGTAAGTATTCAAAAGTTTCTAATTGATCACTTGGTGGAAAACCATCTTCTGGCCCAGCGATATCAAAGCCAACGACACCTTGATCGCGGTATTTAACAACTAACTCGGCAACTTCCTGAGATCGCTTATTTTGACGCATTCCGCAAAGTAAAGAGACAACTCGAATCTGTAGCCCTTCAGCTTTAGCATCAGCTTCGCCTAATCGGTAACCCTCAAGCGTTGCTTCGATTACTTGGGAAAGAGATAAGCCTTTTTCAAGGAAAAGTTCAGGTGCGCCACGTACTTCGGCATATACGACACCATCACGAGCTAAATCAATGGCACATTCGCGAGCAACGCGCACAATATCCTCGCGACGCTGCATAACCGCAATTGTGTGGCCAAAAGTTTCTAAATAACGAACTAAGGAGCCAGAGTCACAAGATTCGCGGAACCAAATCGCTAGTTCAGCAGCATCTTTGGTAGGCAATGCGTCATAACCAATTTCATTTGCAATATCGATGATTGTTTGTGGGCGCAGGCCGCCATCTAAGTGATCGTGCAAAAGAGCTTTAGGCAGGCGCTTAACTTGCTCTGGGGTCGGGCGCTTCAATAAATCGCTCATGCTTCAATCCGCTCTAGTACTAAGGGCAGTCGATCAACGATGCCGCCTTCAACAATTATGACAGCCCCTGTTAAAACCTCTAGCGCGCGCTCGAAGCGAGCTGGTTCATCGGTAAATAGCGTCATGATCGGTGAACCTTGCTTCACGTAATCCCCTGGCTTGGCATGTAATTCAACACCAGCGCCTGCTTGCACCTTTTCGCCTTGGCGCGAACGACCCGCACCTAATCTCCATGCAGCTACGCCAACTTTCATGGCATCCATTGCAGTCATGGTGCCGCTATTGGTGGCCAGAATCTGATGGCTCTCTTTTGCAACGGGAAGCGCTGCATCTGGGTTGCCACCTTGTGCGCTAATCATGCGTCGCCAATGATCCATCGCACTACCATCGCGCAAAGCATCAGCTGGATCTTTACCAACGATGCCAGCAGCATCGATCATTTCGCGAGCTAGCAAAATTGTAAGTTCAACCACATCGGCTGGACCACCACCGGCTAGTACTTCGACTGATTCACGCACTTCAAGAGCGTTTCCGGCAGTTAAGCCAAGTGGCACATCCATTGCCGTAACTAGCGCGCGAGTTTTAACACCGGCCGCAGTACCAAGTGCCACCATGGTGCGGGCAAGCTCGGCAGCCTTTTTAGGATCACTCATAAATGCACCGCTACCAGTTTTAACATCTAGCACTAAGGCTGAAGTTCCTTCGGCAATTTTCTTGCTCATGATTGATGATGCAATTAATGGAATAGCTTCAACTGTCGCTGTTACATCACGCAAGGCATAAAGTTTCTTATCTGCTGGAGCTAAACCCGCACCTGCTGCACAAATCACGGCACCACAATCTTGTAATACTTTTAACATTTCATCATTGCTTAATTCAGCGCGCCAACCAGGAATTGATTCCAGTTTATCGAGTGTGCCACCGGTGTGACCAAGGCCGCGACCCGATAGTTGTGGCACTGCGCCACCACAAGCTGCAACTAGAGGCGCAAGTGGCAAAGTTATTTTGTCGCCAACACCACCAGTTGAATGTTTATCCGCAGTTGGTCGATCTAACTTCGACCAATTCATGCGCTCACCGCTATTGATCATGGCATTTGTCCAACGAGCAATTTCACGAGTATTCATACCGTTTAATAAAATCGCCATCAATAGCGCTGACATTTGTTCATCAGCTACTACCCCGCGGGTATACGCCGAAACAACCCAATCAATTTGAGTATCGGTTAATTCATTACGATCACGCTTGGCTGAAATGATTTCAACGGCAGCAAAGGGTTCAATCAAGGCGTTTTTCCATCTCTTCTGGGCCAAAAGCCCAAGGTAATAACTCAGCCAGTGTCTTGATGCCCTGGTCAGTCATCATCGCCAATTTGCTGCCACCATGCTCTTGCAATAGCTGGCGACAGCGACCACATGGCATTAAGTAATTCTTATTCAAATCTACACAAATGAAGGCAACTAAGCGTCCGCCGCCAGAGAGTATTAAATTAGAAACCAAACCACATTCGGCGCAAAGCGTTAAGCCATATGAAGCATTCTCAACATTGCAGCCAGAAATTATGCGACCATCATCGACTAGAGCTGCTACCCCAACTGGAAACTTAGAATATGGCGCATAAGCAGCTTCCATTGCAGCAATCGCAGTTTTTTCGAGCAGCTGCCAATCTACTTGTAGCATTAGTGAGAACCGCCGCGCTGATATGGAATTCCATCAGCTGCAGGTGCGCGCACCCGGCCAACGAAACCAGAGACTGCAATGATGGTTGCGATGTAAGGAACCATCATCATGAAGGCAGATGGAATCGGTGTGCCAGCGATTGAGAGCACGCTACGTAATTGATCAGCAAAACCAAATACCAGCGCGGCTGAAAGTGCACCAAGTGGAGTCCAGCGGCCGAAGATCAGGGCCGCTAGTGCGATAAAGCCCATGCCGGCAGTCATCTCTCGGCTAAACGCACCAACAGAACCAACCGTGAAGTAAGCGCCACCAAAGCCTGCAATAGCGCCAGCAATAATTACATTGCGGAAGCGAACTTTATTGACATCGATACCAACGCTTTCGGCTGCAACTGGAAGCTCGCCAACTGAGCGCATGCGTAGTCCCCACTTACTCTTAAAGAGTGCTATCTGAGTAACTATGATAATTACATAAAGCAGATAGATGATGATTGTCTGCGAGAAGAACATTGGGCCAATGATTGGCAGCTTATAGAGAATTGGAATATTAATTGGCTGCAGAATCGGTGATTCATTCCACTTCTCGGAATCTTCACGTAAGAATCGTTGGGCAGCAAAGCTCGTTAAACCAATAACTAATACGTTGATGACGAAGCCCAAAATAACTTGATCAATGCGGTACTTGATCGCAAAAACTGCCAATAACACTGAAATCAGAGCTCCAGCAAAAGGTGCTACCAATAGTCCATACCAAGCATTTTGGAGCAAACTGCCGACTACGCCTGCGACAAAAGCGCTACCTAGTAATTGACCTTCGATAGCAATGTTAATGACACCTGATCGCTCACAGACAAGTCCAGCGAGTGAGCCATAAATTAAAGGAACGGCCAGGATAAGTCCACCTTGAAGTAGTCCAGTAAATGGCACGAAGTCTCCGGCAGATGCCCAACAAAGAAATGCCATAAAGAATCCAATAGAAAAACCAAAAATGGCTATGCCATGTTTCTTTCCTTTTCGGAATAGATAATATGCCAGCGCTGTAAACAAAACGGAGAGTGCCGAGAACCCATACGCGCCAACTCTAGAATCGATAACCCATTGCTGGATAAGCACCCACTCTTTATCCAAAACGAAACTATAAGTTACATCGCCGCTAACTTTAGGAAGGTAGGCAAAAACCACTATTGAAAAAATACTGGCAATTGCCATGGAGTAGATGCCATTTAGCTTGCGCTTGGATTCACGGGACATTGTTGTTTTGTTCTTCATTACCCGTTCCATCCCTTAGATGCCATAGCCGATGCCTCTTGCAGATTTCGCAATTTAAAGATCCGCTTTACTAGATCTGGAGCTGCGATAAAGAGAACTACTAGCGCCTGGATTACTAAAACGATTTCAACGGGTACTCCCACATTTGCCTGCATTGTTTGCCCGCCAACACGAAGGCCTGCAAATAAGAAGGATGCCAGAACAACGCCAAGTGGCGTTCCGCGCCCAAGTAATGCAACGGTGATCGCATCAAAACCAAAGGTTGCCGCAACTGTGTCAGTTAATTCATACTGATTGCCTAATGTATGAATAGCGCCACCCATGCCAGCAAGGGCGCCCGAGATCGCCATTGTTGCAATCATCGCGGCCGAAACTGAGATACCTGCAGTTCGCGCTGCGCTCGAATTCGCACCTACTGCGCGGAATCTAAAGCCAATAATGCTGCGGTTCAATAACCACCAGATAAATACCGCGGCTGCTAGAGCGATAAAGATTCCAATATTCACACGGTAATCAACCCCAAATAGGCTAGGCAACTTTGCCGTCTCTTTTACCGATGGCGCAATCGGATCTAAGCGCCCTGGACGCAAGAAATACTGAGTACTTAAGAGGAATAGTAAGAATTTTGCTGCGATGTAATTAAGCATGATAGTCACGATTACTTCATGAGCACCAGTTTTTGCTTTAAGCAATCCAACGATGCCGCCCCAGAGCGCAGCCAGAATAAGACCGGCAAGAGTTGCTACCATAATATGCATAACCATTGGCATTTCATATTTAAAGCCAATGTATGAGGCGCCTACCGCACCAAAGATAAACTGACCTTGTGCGCCAATATTAAACAGACCTGACTTAAACGCCAGCGCAACGGAAAGACCACAAAGAATTAATGGCGCAGTAGCAACCATAGTTTCACTTAGTGGATAGAAACCAGCCATGAAACTCTTGCCTTCAGCCAAATTGGGATCATAGATCGCACCCTGGAAGAGAGCTAAGTAGGCATTTCCAACTGTGCTGCCTAGAATCTTTAGAAATTCAATTGGCGATGAAATTTTGGCCAACACTTTGTTATCGGTAAAACCAATTACTAGCCCGCCCACAAAGAGTGCAAGCAGAAATGCAAAGAGTGGAAGTAGAGTTTTATCAAGAATCTTCTTAATCATGCCGCACCACCTTTAGCAGTAGCCGTACGTATGCCAGCCATGTATAGACCAACTTCCTCACGAGATGCTGTTGCTGGAACGATTGCGATGATTTCACCGCGGTACATAATTGCAATGCGATCGGCCAACGCAAATACTTCATCAAGCTCAGTACTAAATAGAAGGACTGCGCGCCCGGAATCACGCTCGGAAATAAGTCGTTGATGAACGAATTCAATTGAACCAACATCAAGACCACGGGTTGGTTGGCAGACCACTACTAGTTCAACCGGGCGCGAAAGTTCGCGCGCAAGAACTACTTTCTGCTTATTTCCACCAGATAGAGATGATGCTGGGTCATTTGCACTTTGCGCTCTAATATCGAATTCTTTAATACGTTCAAGTGCTACCTGATGTGCCATTGCCGGCTTATAGAAAATACCCTTGGAATAAGGTGCCTCACCATGGGTATCTAGAATCAAATTCTCCGTAATTGAAAAGGATGAAATCAAGCCATCAAGCTCACGTGATTCAGGTACATATGCGATTCCAGCCTTTAGGCATTCATCAACTGAGCGGCCGATTAATTCGTTACCGGAAAGCTTGATCGAACCAGTTAGGTGCTCTCGCAAACCAACTATTGCTTCGGCTAATTCACTTTGGCCGTTGCCCTGCACGCCAGCTACCGCCACAACTTCGCCAGCAGAAACAGTCAAATTGATCTTACTTGCTAAAGCACGACCAGTTGTGTCTAGAACATTTAAGTCAACCATTTCCAGAATCGTCTTTCCTGGTTTGCCGTCTGCTTTATTGACCGTCAGATCCACTGGCCGGCCGACCATAAGCGAAGCCATCTCTTCTTGGCTAGCTGAAGGTTGGACTGTTCCAACAACCTTGCCGCGGCGAATGATTGAAATTCGATCGGCTACTGCTTTTACTTCCCGCAATTTGTGGGTGATAAAAACAATCGAACGGCCAGAATCACGCAACTTCTTCATATTTGCGAGTAACTCATCAGTTTCTTGTGGGGTTAAAACCGCAGTTGGTTCATCCAAAATAAGAATCTTTGAGTTGTAGATAAGGGCACGAATAATCTCAACTCGCTGCTGAATACCAACGGGCAAATCTTCAATAAGGGCATCTGGGTCTACTTCAAAGTTAAATTCTTTAGATACTCGAATAATTTCTTCTCGCGCAGTAGCTAAATCAAGTAAGCCTGCGCGGTTTGTCTTCTCATGACCCAACACAATGTTTTCGGCAACTGTGAAAACTGGAATCAACATGAAGTGCTGATGAACCATTCCGATACCTGCAGCTAGAGCATCTAGTGGGCTCTTAATTTTGATCTCTTGGCCATCAACTAATATCTGACCTTTATCTGGTGCAAGCAGTCCATAAACAATATTCATTAAGGTTGATTTGCCGGCGCCATTTTCGCCCAAGATAGCGTGAATCTCACCTGCTTCAACCTTGAAGTTAATATCATCATTAGCAACAAGTGAGCCAAATTGCTTAGTGATTCCGCGAAGCTCTAAAGACATGGCGTAAATCTACTCTATGGGATACGAAAATAAGAAGTAGAGCCAGATGTGAAATACGCTGGAAAAGAGTATAAAAATAGCGGCGCAGTGACTTCTCACTGCGCCGCCATTAATTTATTTATTGCTTAGTCAACCTTGATTGAACCAGCAATAATCTTCTTCTCAATTGCAGCAATTTCCTTAGCAAGTGATGTAGGAACAGCTGATGCTAAGTCGTGGAATGACGCTAGGCGTGTTCCCTTGTTAGCTAGTGTTCCGACATATGCCTTGTTTGTGAACTTGCCAGCATTTACTTCAGAAATAACTGAGTAAACAGATTCGCCCAGACCCTTCATAACTGAAGTTAGAAGAACTGAACGGTACTTAGAAGCAGAAACAAAACCATCGGTATCAACCCAGATAGTTACTGACTTTCCGCCATCCATTGAGTTCTGAGCTGTTGCTCCACCAAGTCCACCAGCAACTGGGAAGATTACATCTGCGCCAGCTTGCTCGAAGTTCTTTGAGATTTGTAGTGCCTTTGAAGTATTAGCAAAGTCGCCTACGAATTCACCATTCTTGGTATCGCGGTTCCAACCAAGGACACGAACGCCCTTATTCTTTACCTGGTTGAAGTAGAAAACGCCTTGTGCGAATCCATCCATGAATGCTGTAACTGTTGGATAAGGAGCGCCACCGTAAGTAGCAACTACACCCTTAGTTGAGAAAGCAGCTGCTGCATAACCAGCCAGGAATGATGATTCTTGAGTCTTAAATGTTAGACCCTTTACATTCTTGATTGCGGTAAATGCTGTGTAATCAGCGTTTGGCTCAAGTCCTGAATCGTCAACGATTGCGTACTTGATCTTTGGGTTTGCCTTAGCAGATGAAATGATTGCACCTGCAATTGCGAAACCAACACCGATGATCACATTACATTTTTGATCAACAAACTTCTTAATGTTTGGTGCGTACTCTGCGCCTGAAGCAGCAGGTAAGAATGAAACTGTTACGTTCTTGTTTGCCTTAGCAATTTTTTGTGCGCCAGCCCATGATGCTGCGTTGAATGACTTGTCATCTACGCCACCAGTATCTAGTGCCAAGCATGCCTTAGTCTTTGTTGCTGCAGTTGCTGCAGGCACAAGCACGAGGCTCGCTGCAACGGTTGTAGCCGAAAGGATGGCTACTAGCTTTGACTTCTTCAATTTTCCTCCAAGTTGTATCTAACGGGGGTTATCGCAAGTTTTACCATCCAAGTAAGTACGCAAGTACCAGTCAGATAGCTCCTCTTTGTGTGGTTGAGCCTAGTATCAATTGTGGATTTAGGACAGCGTTAATACGCAAAATCAAGCGTTAGAAAGTAACGATTGGAGGAACTCTAGAGTTGAACTTTAAAGTTTGGCAGCGATGCGAGATGCGGCAGCGATCAAATCCTTCAAAGCCAGAAGTTTTGGCGCCCAAATTGTGAGCTTTATGTTGCCTCCGGTAATGCCATAACTGCGCCCATAGATGCCTTGAACGGGATCCAGGACGTCAATAATCTGTTGATCCTTAATTGACGAAGTAACTAAATCAAGCATTGCGTTATCTACTCGCTTGGAAATAGCGCCTAGCAAACATTTCTGGTTCGCAGAAGTGACGGTCAAATATTGATCAGGTTCAATCGTGATCACACCGACTTCAGCAGCGCTTTTCTTCTTAGCTTCGTTATATTTAACAGTTGCTGCAAATATTTCGTTCACCGAGCCAACCACGGCGACAAAGATCACATCATTGCCCTCGGCGATTAATGATTTAGTTACATCCGCAAAGCCAGTTGTTGCACTTTTAAAAGTTAGCTTAACCTTCTTTTTCGCGGCATTTGCCCCAAGTGCAAATCCGGTTTCCAAATTTAAGTTTGTGGAATTTGAGATCAAAGCAACTTTGCCGGTTTTAGATACTCGAGCTGCAGCTGAACCCGCTAGGTAGCCAACTTGCGTATCATTAAAAATAAGTGAGGTAACATTTAAGCTTGCGATCGAGGCATCATTTAAAATTGAAAACTGCTGACTTGGAAATTCTTCAGCTAAGTTCGTCAACAGTTTTGTATATCCAGAACCAATTGCCAGAATTGGTGAACAGCCTTTAGCGATCATCGCACGAAGTCGCTTTTCTCGGTCAGCTGCACTGCCATCGGTAATGAAGCCTTCGAAAGTAAAATTCAGAGTCTTCTTTGCTTTTGTTAAACCAGCAAGAACTGCATCGTTATATGAACGATCCCCCGGCCCACCTAAATCATAAGCAACGCATACATTAACGGCGGTTGCTGCATTAGAAGTTACGGGCGTTATTACCGAAGCGAAGAGTGCAACGCTTAAAAGCAAGGCTTTGCGAATCATTGGACGATACCTAGATTTCGGTAAGTTGTATTTATAGTCTCGGCTGCTACTTCACGAGCTTTGC
>CANLAY010000024.1 GCA_947488635.1 Candidatus Nanopelagicaceae bacterium | reverse complement strand
TCTAATTAGATCAGTAGCCAGAACAACTAGCGCCGCCCAAATAATTAGGAATCCAGCCCAACGTGCTGTTGGCATTGCTTCGTGACGAACCCAAACTCCGATTGAAAATTGCAAGGTTGGCGTAATGAACTGCAACAAACCAATGACTGTGTATGGCAAACGATTGCCAGCACCATTGAAAAGCAGTAGCGGTATGGCAGTTACAACACCGGATCCGATTAAAAGTAAGGTCAAACCGATTCCACTGCCAAAATGACCGCTACCTTCAACCCCGATCCAGGCCAGATAAGCCAAGTAAAACGGGGCTGCTATGGCGGTTTCGATACCTAAACCTTCGAGTGCGCCAAGACCCAATTGCTTTTTAATGAAACCATAAGTGCCCCATGAGAGTGCAAGGGCTAGTGCCACCCAAGGCAGGCGACCGTAATCAATAGTTAAAACTAAAACTCCGAAGGCAGCAATTGATACTGAGGCCCACTGAAGCTTGCGCATCTTCTCTTTTAATAAAAGGACGCCGATAGCAATAATTATGATCGGATTTATGTAATAGCCAAGGGATGCCTCAACTACGTGACCATTATTAGTTGCCCAGATATAAACAATCCAGTTAATTGAAATTAGCGCAGTTGCTGCCAATAGTTTTACGAATACTTTTGGTCGACGCATGGTTGCTATCGCAGGTTTGATCGTTTTAGTTACAGCTAGTGCGATCACACAAAATGCTAACGACCAAACCGCCCGGTGCCCAACAATTTCAAGAGCACCTGCTGGTTCAAGCAGCGGCCAATACAGTGGGAATAGCCCCCAAAGTACGTAGGCCGAAACTCCGAAAATCAGGCCAGTTTTAGTACTTTTCAATTAGCGGAAATTCGTGAATTGAACTGCAAATTCAAAGCCACCATTTTTAACAAGTTCCATGGTTTCTTGCAGATCATCACGGCTCTTTGAAGTAGCGCGCAATTCATCGCCTTGAATCTGAGTCTTAACTGACTTAGGACCTTCATCGCGAATTAACTTGGCAATCTTCTTAGCATTTTCAGTTGTGATGCCTTCTTTAAGCGGGCAAGCTATCTTGTAGATCTTGCCGCTAAGTTGTGGGGGAGCTGGATCTAAATGCTTTAGCGATACGCCGCGCTTTACCATCTTGTCTTTAACCACATCTAGAACAGCTTTAGCGCGCTCTTCGGTATCGGCTTCGATTGAGATTTTCTCGCCCTCAAGTTCGATCTTTGAACCAGTGTTCTTAAAGTCAAAGCGGGTATCTATCTCGCGGATCGCCTGATTAATGGCGTTATCGAGTTCCATGCGGTCGATCTTTGAGGTAATGTCGAAACTTGCATCAGCCATAGTTATGAGACCCTTCAATGCGGTTTTCAGGCGGTAATTGAGCCTACTTGCCTAAGGTATCCTTTCCCCTCGTAGTATCCATAATTTGCCGCAGTACTTGTTCGACCTTGGCGGGTTGCCCGAGCGGCCAATGGGAGGGGACTGTAAATCCCCCGGCTCTGCCTTCGAAGGTTCAAATCCTTCACCCGCCACCATATTTATCGTTACTTAGCAGCACTCGATTTACGTGCTGCGCGGGATAGGAACAACGCGAACACCAACGCTAAAACAATTCCGGTGTTTACACCCATCTCAATAAGAGCACGATTGAAATACTCAGTTGTTTTCTCTTTCTCCATTGTCAGAGATGCGCCAACTGTCAGGATGTGCCGAACCGCTGCAATAACACCAATAATCAAGAAGTTATCTAGTTGGAAAATACCATCGGTAAAGCGCACAATCACGGTGCGCATGATCTCGAGAATGATTACTACAAAGAGAATGTCATTAATTCCCTGAATCATTCCTACCGGGAAAAATGGCCGAGTTTCAATTAATCGTTGCAGGCTATAACCAGCAGCTAGGACTGAAATAACGAATAGGACTATGCCAAGAAAACCATGAAGCAGGTCTTCCAGCTTGTCGATAAAGGTGACCGGGATCAGTGATTCATCACTTTTAAGCAAACCTTTAACTGACTTGTATTTCATTTCCCCACCCCTTTTCGCAATAACCCCAATTGGAATATCTAAGGGTAAGCGCAGGCTCAAATACTGGCAACAGATGAGGAAGCTATAGGCTGACTAAGTGAAGTCACAGAGCACTCAAAACATTCAAAAGCGCACGCTTAAAGTCTTGGCGACTACCCAAATTCTCAGCGGGGTGGGCGTCGCTGGCACAGTCGCGGCAGGCTCGTTGTTGGTCTCTTCGATTTCAAATTCGGAAACTTTGGCTGGTCTTGCGGGATCCACCGCAGTACTTGGTGCTGCCGCGATGGCGATTCCACTTTCTAAATTAACCCAACGTGGTGGCCGTCGATTAGGACTTTCAGTTGGCTACACAGTTGGCTTGATCGGGGCCGCTTTTGCGATCTTTGGTGGCTCGCAACGAATTTTGATTGCAATGCTCTTTGGAACTTTTCTGGTTGGAGCTGCCTCAGCATCTGGTTACCAAGCCCGGTTTGCAGCAACTGACTTAGCAGATGACTCAAATAGATCTCGCCAATTGTCATACGTAGTCTGGGGTTCGACGGTTGGCGCGGTAACTGGGCCTAATTTAATGGGGCCATCAGGCGCTCTCGCTGAATCTCTTGGGCTACCAACATTAGTAGGACCATATATTTTGGCGCTGATTACTTTAGGTCTGGGTGCCTTAGTAATTTGGTTATTTCTAAAGCCTGATCCATATTTAACTGCCGCAAAATTATTGCAAAAAACTAATGAACGGCACGAACTTCTATCAGCTCGTAAAACTTTAAAGTTAATTCGAAAAAACCCAACTGCTCTATTTGCAATAGCAGCAATCGCAATTGGGCATATTGCAATGGTCTCGATTATGGTCATGACGCCAATTCACATGGCACATGTTGATGTGACTCTGACCGTGATTGGTTTAGTAATTAGTATTCACATTGTTGGCATGTATGCCTTCTCACCGATTGTTGGCGCTCTGAGTGATCGGATGGGTCGTCGTTGGGTAATTCAACTCGGTGTAATTATTTTGTTGGCATCTTGTTTAATTTCGGGACTGGCAGATCCGCATAGTTCAATTCAACTTGGATTTGGTCTTTTTCTACTCGGCCTAGGCTGGTCTTGCACCCTAATTGCCGGCTCGGCACTCTTATCCGAAGCTGTCGAAACTGAACTACGGCCATCGTCACAAGGGGCCAGTGATTTATTGATGAATTTAATGGGCGCTGGTGGTGGCGCAATGGCGGGAGTAATCATTGGAACTTTGGGCTATGGCTGGCTCTGCTTGTTTGCAGCGCTGCCGATTGCCACTTTAGGCGTTTGGTCAGTTAGAGTTCCAAATATTAGTGAAATGAAAGGTTAGTAAAATGTGTAGCAAAGTTATCTGTCGCAATTGCAATAAACCAACTTGGTCTGGTTGCGGGGAACATATTGAAGAAGCACTTGTTGGGGTTCCAGAGTCAGAACGTTGTAGTTGCGCATAACTCAAGCAACGATCCGCCAAGCGGAACAAAAGGGGTTTCTTCGCTCCGCCTAGCTGCACTGTGATTGAGCAGACAGGGCAACTGTTCCGAATCGTGAATATTACTGCCCACCATTTGAGCCTTTAGGTCTAACCTAATTAGTAACTGAGGCAATGGCGCCTTAGGTTCTCAATGGGGAGAGCACCATGGCTGAGCAGTTTATTTTTCCATTCACTTTTGGTGATCGCACGCAATCAGATTTACTAGGTGGCAAAGGTGCAAACTTAGCCGAGATGGTCAAAATCGGATTACCGGTTCCACCTGGATTTACGATCACCACTAAAGCTTGTCAAGAATTTTTAAAGAGTGGCCATTCACCGAAAACGCTCCCAGCTGAATTAGAAGCTGCGATGACTGCGCTTGAAAAAGAACTTAGTAAAGAGTTCGGAAATCCAATAAAGCCGTTAATCCTTTCAGTTCGTTCTGGTGCCAAATTCTCAATGCCTGGCATGATGGAAACTGTTCTAAATGTGGGAATGACTCCTGAAGTTGCAGAACAGTTAGCAATCGAAACCGGCAATGAACAATTTGCTTGGGATTGCTACCGACGCTTTATTGATATGTATAGTCGAATTGTTTGTGAAGTGCCGCAAACTGAGTTCCACAAAGTGCAAGAAGTTATCTTGGCTCAGTTCGGAGTCAAAGCAATCTCTGAATTAGATGCGGCTGGCTTAAAGGCGATGGCGGCTGGATATATAAAAAGCTGTGAAATCTTTACGGGCGAAACTTTCCCAACTGATCCGCGAGTGCACCTGCAACGTTCGATTGAAGCCGTTTTTCATTCCTGGAATTCAGAGCGTGCCAATGTTTATCGCCGTCGCGAACGCATCACATCTGATTTAGGCACTGCCGTGAATATCCAATCAATGGTCTTTGGAAATTTAAGCCAAGACTCTGGTACTGGAGTGGCATTTACCCGCAATCCCTCTACTGGCGAGATCGGTAGTTATGGTGATTATCTAGAGCGGGCACAAGGCGAAGATGTGGTTGCAGGAATCCGCAACACCATGTCGTTAGTTGAATTCGGGGGTCTTTTGCCTCATGTGCACGCTGAACTAGAGCGGGTTATGGCGCTGCTTGAGAACCACTACAAGGATCTCTGCGACATCGAATTTACCGTTGAAAAAGGCAAGCTCTGGATTCTGCAGACCCGAGTAGGTAAGCGCACAGCAGAGGCAGCATTTCGCATTGCATTGGCTTTAGTTGATGAGGGTCGCATTGACATGGACGAAGCGCTTCGTCGCGTGACCGGTGATCAGTTAGCCCAGTTAATGTTTCCGCAATTTGATTTAAGTAGCAGCGTTAAAGAAATAGCACGCGGCATCCCGGCATCTCCTGGTGCAGCTGTTGGCGAAGTTGTCTTTGATTCGAAGAAAGCCTTTGATCTAGCTAAAGATGGCCATAAAGTAATTTTAGTTCGCCGCGAAACTAGCCCCGATGACTTAGTGGGCATGGTTGCCGCCGAAGGAATTCTGACCAGCCGTGGTGGTAAAACATCACACGCAGCTGTAGTTGCTCGCGGCATGGGCAAGACTGCAGTATGTGGCACTGAAGCCATCTCAGTTGATGAGTCAGGTGGTTTCTTTACAGTCGGCAGTCAAAGCGTTTATGCCGGTGAAATTATTTCAATTGATGGCGCAACTGGCGCCGTTTACTTGGGCAGAATTCCGGTAATCGCTTCGCCCGTAACTTCATATTTGGAAGGGTTGTTATCTTCAAGTAGCGATGAAGCATCACCAGTAGTTAAAGCAGTTGATCGTTTGCTTAGCTATGCCGATAGTTGTCGTCATTTAGAAGTGCGCACAAATGCTGATACTCCGGAAGATGCAATTCGGGCACGTATTTTGGGCGCCGAAGGTGTTGGCTTATGTCGCACCGAACATATGTTCCTTGGCCCGCGTCGTTCGTATGTAGAGCGATTAGTACTTGCCGAAAATGATGAAATTCAGCGCGCAGTGATTGCCGAGATGGAACCACTGCAGCGAGCAGATTTCGTAGGCATCATGATGGCGATGTCAGGTTTGCCCGTAACTGTGCGATTACTTGATCCACCATTACATGAGTTCTTGCCACCTCTGGCTGAACTCTCGGCCCACATGGCTACCCTTGAAGCAATTGGCGAAGAAGTACCTGCTCGCGAAGCGGCTATTTTTGCAGCAGTTAAGCGTATGCATGAGGCGAATCCGATGCTAGGTCTGCGTGGTGTGCGCTTAGGAATTTTGATTCCGGAGCTCTACAAGATGCAGGTGCGTGCGTTGGTTTATGCCTATCTTGAAGTTAAGAAGTTAGGCCATGATCCAAAACCCGAGGTAATGATTCCGTTGGTAGCAACACAACGAGAGCTATTGCATCTGCGTGAAACACTTGAAGCTGAGATAAAGCGAGCCTTTAAGGGCACTGGCGTTGATGTCGAATTTCCAATTGGCACGATGATTGAAACTCCACGCGCAGCAATTACTGCATCTCGTCTTGGAATCTATGCCGACTTCTTTAGTTTCGGAACTAATGACTTAACTCAATTAACTTGGGCATTTAGTCGAGATGATGTCGAATCAACATTCTTGCCGCTCTATCTAGATTTAGAGTTGCTACCGTTTAATCCATTTGAATCACTTGATCAAGATGGTGTTGGTTTACTTGTGAAGACGGCGGCGGATCAAGCACGCAAACTTCGCCCTGATTTCAAATTAGGAGTTTGTGGTGAACACGGTGGTGATGGTCGCTCGATCAAATTCTTTAATGAAGTCGGCTTAGATTACGTTTCTTGTTCTCCATTTAGAGTTCCGGTAGCCAGACTTGAGGCAGGTAGAGCAATGGTCTTAAAGTCTGCCAGCTTCGTGGACTCGCTTTAGGAAATCTTTAGTCTTCGCATTCTGCGGATTCTTTAACACTTGTACAGGACTGCCGCGTTCAAGAATTAGCCCTGATTCTAAGAAACAAACTTCATCTGCCACTTGGGTGGCAAAGCCCATTTCATGTGTTGCTAAAACCATAGTCATGCCATCGTGCTTTAAGTCGCGCACAATGCTTAAGACTTCATTAACTAGAACCGGGTCAAGCGCTGAAGTAATTTCATCGAGCAATAGAACTCGAGGATTTACAGCCAGTGAGCGGATAATTGCCACTCGCTGCTGTTGGCCACCGCTTAAACGATCTGGGTATTGATCGGCTTTATCGGCTAAATCAAAGCGCTTTAGCAGCACCATGGCTTGCTCTCGAGCTTGATCTGGTGCGATTCCGTGCACCTTAATTGGTGACAAAGTGATGTTTTCAAGCACGGTTTTATGTGGAAATAAGTTAAATGATTGAAAAACCATGCCCAATTTGCGTCTGACTTCATCAACGCTTATTAGCGGGTCAGAGATTTCTTGACCATCTAGAAAGATTTGGCCATCATCGATTGTCTCTAGCAAATTAATGCAGCGCAAAAGCGTTGATTTACCTGAACCAGAAGCACCAATTAGAACAGTAGCGGTGTGTTCTTTAACGGTGAGGGAGAGATCATTTAAAACGAGTTCGTTATCGAAAGATTTACGAACATTAACTAGCTCAAGAACATTGCTCATTAGATCGCACCTTCAGAATTCTGTTTGGCGCTACTACGGCGAATTACGCGATCAATGTATCTAGTTAGCGGAATAGTGATTAGCAAGAACAAGATGGCCGAAACCACATATGGGGTGTAGTTGAAAGTACGACTTGCGTTAATTTGCGCAGCTCGCACCGCATCAGTTACACCCAAGATTGAAACTAAACCAGTATCTTTTAAAAGTGAAACAAAATCATTTAGCAGTGGTGGTATAACTCGCTTGATTGCTTGTGGCAGAACAACAAAGCGCATCGTTTGTCCCGAAGTTAAACCGAGTGATCTGGCGGCAGCTCGTTGGCTGGGGTGAATCGACATGATGCCCGAGCGAATTACTTCGGCTACGTAGGCAGAATAGGTAAGAACAACTGCCACGGTTCCGAGCACAATGACGTTGCTAGTTAATCCAGCTACCCGCAGGGCGGGAACGCCGAAACCAACTAATAAAATAATCAGCAAGAGTGGAGCACCTCGGAAGATATCAACGTAGGCAGTTGCTAGGAATCTAAATGGAGTTAAAGCAGGTGATTTAGTAGTGCGAATCAGAGCGAGTGCTAATGCAATCACTGCAATAAAGAAGCCACCAATAAAGGAAAGCTGAATATTTACGACTAGGCCGCGCAAAACTGTGGGCAGAACTTCACGGCCGTAATCGAGATCAAAGAAAGTCTCTTTAACAACCTGCCAACCAGGGGAGGTAATAATTAAGGTATATAAGGCGCCTAGGACTAAAACACTAGAGATGCCGGCAATCGTGAATTGCTTACGAGAAATCTGGCGCCTGGCATTCCGACGCTCAAGTTCACGAGAGCTTGGCGACCATGCTTGCTGGTCTGGACCGTTCAACATGGTCGCCAAACTACTCGTAAATCAACTGAACTTACGGCTTTAGAACTGCTGCGCCTGTCTCAGTTGCGAGCCACTTTTCAGTGATCGCAGCGAGGGTTCCGTCAGTTGTAATTGCATCCACTGCTGCACTTACGCAAGCAGTCAGTTTGCTGTCCTTTGAGAGCAAGAGACCGAATTGGTCACCAGATCCAGTTGAAGGAAGCTGACCAACAATGATGCCCTTTTCAATTTCAACTCCTGATAGGTAGAACGCTGTTGGTAGATCTACTACCAAGCCATCGATCTGACCATTCTTAAGGGCTGATACACCAGCGGCATTGTCGTTAAATACCTGAGCCTTAATACCAATCTGATTTTCAATTGCATCAAGTGAAGTTGTGCCAACTGCAGCACCCAACTTTGCGTTCTTTAGGTCTGCGATCGAAGTTTTGCCTTCGATCTTGCTACCTTCGTAAGAAACGATTGCTTGTGGTGCGGTGTAGTAAGGAGAAGAGAAATCAACAACTTCTTGACGCTCTGGAGTAATCGAGAATTGCTGCAAGTTAAAGTCAAAGTTCTTTTCACCAGGAGCGACTGCGCCATCAAATGTGGTGCGAACCCAAGTTACTTCGTCATTGCTAAAACCAAGTTGCTTTGCAACTGCGTAGGCAACAGCGCCTTCAAAACCAGTTCCGGTTTCTGGGGCATCATCAAGAATCCATGGATAGTAAGCAGGCTCACCTGTTGCAATTGTTAACTTGCCAGATGCAACGGTTGCTAAATCAGCTTTTGCGCATGATGCTGATGTTGCGCTATCTGATGTTTCTGCTTTTGAACACCCGGTAATCGCGAGCGCGCTCGCAACTACAAGTGCTAGAAATAAACTGGTCTGCTTCTTCACATTAGCTCCATTTCGTGGGGTGGAAATACATTGCGAATACGTGCCAAATCGTAATCAGGCCAAAGCGATGATGTCTAGTGCAATGGTGTCTAGTTGCAAAGGGCAGGCAGTCGCAGTCTGATTGCGGCTGGGTTAGGCTCAGCGCATGACTTCAGTAACGCCATTTCTCTGGTTCGATAAAGATGCACTTCCGGCCGCAGAGTTTTACACCTCGCTGATTCCAAACTCTGAGATTAAAGAGGTAAATCGCAGCCCAGTTAGTGGTGATGTTTTCTCACTAACTTTTACGGTAGCTGGTCGCGAATTCTTTGCCCTAAATGGCGGACCACATTATGAATTCACGCCAGCGATTTCACTTTTTGTGGAATGCGCCGATCAATCTGAAGTAGATAAGTATTGGGATGCACTCACTGCCGATGGTGGCGAAGAAAGTCGCTGCGGTTGGTTAAAAGATAAGTGGGGGTTGTCTTGGCAGATCGTGCCCAAACGACTTGGCGAAGTTCTCTCAAACCCGGATCCAGTTAAAGCAAAAGCTGCGATGGATGCCATGCTGCAGATGAATAAGATTAGTATTGCCGAACTAGATGCTGCGGTGGGGGTGTAAATAAATGAAAGCTATTCAGATAACTAAATTTGGTGGCCCCAAAGTCATGGAATACCTCGATTTAGCTGATCCAATTGTAAAAGGTAGCGAAGAGTTAATTACAGTTACTGCAATCGGAATTAATTACGCCGATACCCATCAAACTGAAAATAGTTATTTATCAAAACAAGAGTTGCCGCTAGTTCCTGGCATTGAAGTTGTTGGCACAACTGCCGATGGTCGCCGGGTGTTAGCACCATCTGGTGCTGGGGGATATGCGCAATTAGTTGCTGTAAATCCACGCGCCATGATTGAAGTTCCAACTGGTGTATCTGATCAACAAGCACTTTGTATGTTGGTACAAGGCAGCACTGCTTGGCATATTTTAAAAACTGTTGGTCATGTCAAACCGGG
>CANLAY010000023.1 GCA_947488635.1 Candidatus Nanopelagicaceae bacterium | reverse complement strand
TTCATGGTATCGACTGACAAGACAACCAGATCTGGCTTCAGTGCAACGATTGCTTCAACATTTGGCTCAAAGGCACTCAGCTCAGTAATCGGAGCTGACTTGGGAAAATTAGAAAGTGAATCAACAGCCAAGACTTGCTTGCCGGCGCCGATTTCAAATAGTGATTCAGTCGCACTTGGGGAAAGCGAAATAATGCGAGTTGGTTTCTTAGCAATTGTCGTTGAGTATCCACCAGATGAAACAATTAATGGATATTTTGTTGCAGTAGATGCTGCGCTAACTGGTGAAAGCGGAGCAAGTAATAACGCTGTGACCAAGAGCGCGATCGGTCGGAAAAATCTTTTAAACATAAAAATACTCCCTCAAGAGATTTGAGGGAGAAAGGGGGCAATTAAACGAATGGTTCCGCGTAAAGGCCCAACCTTCCTCCGAGGTTGGATAACACTTTCGGCGTCACGCCAGGCGACCTGGCTTAGATCTTGCGATCTTTACAGTTGCGGGACAGCACCGGAATCAAACCGGATTTCGCTAAACGCAACGCCACTTGATTTCTACGGATACCCGCTTGGATCAAGTGCGCTGAACTTATCACGGCCTATCTCAAGTGGCTATGAAGGGCGCTTTCTTCGGAATTTTGCGCTTAAACCCCACGTGGTTACTCGATAAATCGCCTCAAAAACAATCTTTTTAGACATTTTACTAACCCCATATTTTCGCTCAATAAAAGTAATTGGCGATTCCAAGATGTCGCCACCTATTTGAGCCATTCGCATTGTCATCTCAATTTGAAAGCAGTAGCCCTCGCTCTTTACCGATTCCAAATCAATCTGAATCAATTTTTCGGTGCGATAGATTCGAAAGCCCGCGGTCATGTCTTTTACTTTGCCACCCAGTAATAACTTGGCATAAACATTGGCAGACCTTGATAGCCATTGCCGGCGGCGAGCCCAATTCTCAACCGCGCCACCTACTATCCAACGAGAACCAATTACTAAATCTGGTTGCTTCTCTTGCATTGCAGCCATTAGCAAAAGCAAATCGCTAACTTGGTGTGAGCCATCGGCATCCATTTCAATCAAATATTTATAGCCACGATCCTCGCCATATTTAAAGCCAGCTTTATACGCACTGCCCAAACCTAATTTTTTCTTTCGCTCCACAACAACGATACGGCCACTTTCCAAACCAAGTGCGCGACAAGCATCGGCTGTGCCATCTGGTGAACCATCATCAACAATCAAGATATCGAGATTCAACTCGAGCAATTGTGGCAATAAAACGCCAATACTGGTTATCTCGTTATAGGTGGGAACGATTACTAAATAATCGCGATTCATCTAACTGCAGCCCCGCAAGTGTTAGTGGGTTAACGTAACTTTAGAAAGGCCAACCGGTGCATCTGGATCAAAGCCAGATTTCTTAGCGAATTCAAGTGAGAATCTTTGCAGTGAGATGGCATCAACAATGGTTGATTCCATTTCATCACGGCAATCAGAGCCAGCAATAACAATGTCACCAGCCTCAGGTGAGCCGCCATTGCCAACCCAGAAAATACGTCCAGTAATGGCCCGAATGCGGGTGGTGGCTTCAGAGATTGAATTAAGTGGCAAATGTGCTGGCGCCAAAATAAACACCTGGGTTTGTGGAGTTAGCGCAGAAATTGGACCATGCAGATAATCAGCTGTGGAAAGTCCTTGTACCGAAACTTTGCAGGTTTCTTGAATCTTAAGAGCTGCTTCGCGAGCATTTGGATATGCAAAGCCACGACCAAGAACCACAGTTTCATTCTCTCGGCTACAAGCTGCAACTGCTTCAGAGACTAGTGAGGAATTGCTAGTTAGCTTTTCAGCTTGGGCAACCAATAAATCGCCATCAATTTTTAAGTTGGCCCAAGTTGCCACTAACAAATATGAAGTTAAAAGTTGAGCGGAATAACTTTTAGTTGCAGCAACTGCTAATTCAGCGCCGGCTTGTAGATCTAAGTGATGATCGGCAGCTTTTGCCAGTGGTGAATTAGCATCATTAGTTAATGAAATTAACTTTGCGCCTGCACTTTTAGCAGACTTAGCAAATGCAACGAGGTCTGGTGATTGACCGCTTTGGCTAAGTGCAACAACTAATACGCCGTCATAGTGCAACTTGGCATCATAAATTGTTACCGAAGATGGCGAAGTTAATCCGCAGGGCAGGCCAAGTTTGGTTTCTACTAAATATTTTAAGAAGTGCGCGGCGTTATCTGAGGTGCCACGGGCCAAGATTAAAACTGATGAGATTTTGTTGGTACTTAAAATATCTCTGACTGGCTCTAGGGCATCGAGGTTGCTCAAGATACGGCGGAAAACTTTTGGGGTCTCTGCGATCTCCGAGGCCATAACGGCGCCGAGTGAATCATTAGCCATATTCATGAGGCTATCTTCCCATAATCTTTAACGGGCTTCCAACGTCTCTTTTAAGCGCACCAAAGTCTTAGCAACGACTAATTGAGTCCAGGGATAGGCCTTACGAAACTTAAGCCAGCTCTGTGAAATGGATTTACGGCCATCAAATGATTCGGTGACTTCGCATTGATTTGGGCTGATTTCCCGAATTTCATAACGCCAGCGCCAGCGGCCTGCATGTCGCCAAGCAATTAACTTATTTTCTTCAAACTCAACAACAGTATTCATAATTCGGTAGTCAATTCCAAGGTGCATTGCCATGCCGAATTTTGCACCAAGAGATAAACGCTCTGGCCCGCTGATGTTATTTTGAATGGTGTTTGAACCATCAATCTCTTTGTGACGAGCTGGATTTGCCAACAGATCAAAGATTTTTGCAGCCGGTGCGTCAATGACAATTCGAGCGGATTTGATCTTGGGGTTGCCCGTTTCGAAAATCTCAGCTCGAACTTTGTCGCCTTCAGCCATCATTAGCTTTGCCTCTCTATTAGCATCGCCTAATGCTAATCCTCTTACCTCCTAGTGAGAAGAAGAAATCAGCAACTAGCTCAGAAAAATTCAATTTAAGTTCACTGGTTTTCGCATCTGAGTTATCTGATACTCGACTGGCAGCATTAGCAAGTCATTACTCGTCGCGAACTTCGCCAGCTATCGAAATCTATGATGGCGTTCTCTATCAAGGACTGAACTGGAAAACTCTTTCAGCTGCCGAACAAAAACGAGCTAATTCGAAAGTGTTAATTGTTTCGGCAATCTTTGGCTTAGTTAAGCCGCTAGATCAAATATTTAGCTACAAAGAAAAGATTGATAATAGGTTATGGCGTGATTCGATCGCAAAAGTAGCAGCAAAGTATTCAGATGAATTAATTATTGACTGTCGCTCTTCAACATATAAAGGAGTTTGGCCAATAAATCCGGCAAACACAGTTGAGGTAAGAATATTTCAAGTGGTTGCAGGCGAGCGAAAAGTAATTACTCATATGTCTAAGAAATATCGCGGCGAACTAACTCGACACTTGCTAACCCAACCTACTGAGCCAGTCACGCCGGCAGATTTGCAACATATGGCTGCTCAGTTATTTGAGTGCGAGCTCCACCCGCCTGCCGATGCTCAGCCATGGGCGCTTGATCTACTGATTTCTTAAGGGCAAAGTAGGCGAGATACAATCGCGCCATGGATTTGCACAAGGTCATTTTGTATTACGGCTTCACGCCGATATCTGACCCTGCCGCCGTCAAGTTATGGCAGCACACCCTTTGCGAGTCACTTGGCTTAACTGGTCGGATAATTATTTCTAAGCAAGGCATCAACGGAACTTTGGGTGGCGAGATTGAAGCGCTTCGCACCTATGTTAAGAAAACTAAGAAGTACGACGGTTTTCGCAAAGTAGATTTCAAGTGGTCTGCCGGCGATGGAACCGAATTTCCTAAGCTATCGGTAAAAGTTCGTAAAGAGCTTGTAGCGTTTGGTCATCCTGATGAAATCAAAGTTGATGAAAATGGCGTAGTTGGCGGCGGTATTCATTTGCGTCCAGAACAAGTTAATGAATTAGTAGCAGAACGCGGCGATGATGTTGTTTTCTTTGATGGACGTAATGCCTTTGAGGCCAAGATCGGTAAATTCAGAAATGCCATCGTGCCTGATGTTGAAACTACGCGCGACTTTGTGGCTGAAATTGAAAGTGGTAAATACGATCATTTGAAAGATAAGCCAATCGTTACTTATTGCACTGGCGGCATCCGCTGCGAAGTTCTATCTGCAGTTATGAAGACTCGTGGCTTTGAAGAGGTATACCAAGTTAAGGGCGGCATTGTGCGCTACGGAAACAAATTTGGCGATGACGGCCTTTGGGATGGCTCGCTCTACGTATTTGATGATCGCATGGCAATGGATTTCTCTTCTAAGGCAAAAACTATTGGTGAGTGCGAATCTTGCGCTGCGCCAACTAAAATCTTTGTTAACTGCTCAAATATCGCCTGCCATAAGCTGGTTTTGCTCTGCGAAGCATGTGCTGCTAAAGATCGCTCAAATGGCTGCGAGCATGACTTATCTAAAAAGCGTGATTCTTCTCTTATCGGCTAACTTTTAGAGATTAGCTCCGTCTCGAATCATGCGGATATAGAACTTATTGGCGACCCGAGTGCTTAGTTTTGGCTCACCCATCGCAACAAATCCCAATTTTTCATATGCTGTAATTGCTGGGTAGTTGTCTTCCCAAACACCTAACCCCTGACGCTGCCAGCCCTTCTCTTTGGCATGTTCATCTACAAACTTCATCATGGCTTTTAGTAAACCCACGCCTCTATATTCCGGAGAACTCCAGCAGCCACCAACCCAGGCTGTCGCGTCAAAGTCTCCCTTTAAATTCTCAACCGTCATGATTGCGCTATCAACGCCATCGACAGATGCGACTAGGTAATTGAGGTTTTCAAATTTAGCCCGCCACTCAGATTCACTTTGTGCGCTTTCGGTTTCTAGATTTCCGCCAAAAGCATAAGCGCTATCTCGTAGTGAATCTAACCGTAATTCTCTAGCTCGAGCCCACTGATCAGCAGTTAATAGCTCTACCTTGATCTGGCTCATACCTCATTATACATTTTGAAATGCAATTAAGGTGTCGGAGATTTAGTTACAACTGGCTTCTTGCTTGGCTTAACTGGTTTTGCAGGTTTAGCTGGTTTTGCAGGTGGAGTTGGCGCAGGTACTGGTTTTGGTTTAGTTGGCTGCATCCCTGGCTTAACTACAGCTTCAAGTGCAGCATTACGTCCTGCAATCGCTAAATCCATTTCGATCTTTCCGGCGGCATTAGCAGCTTTCTTATCTTTTGCTGTGGCCGCTGCAGCCACAGCATCCACAGTGCGTACTCTGATTGCATCAGCGTCACTTTTGAATTTAGAAGCAATATCCTTGCGCGCTTGCTCTGCAGCTTTTATAGCTGTGTTCCAATTTTGCATTGCAGTTTTAAAGTTTTCTTGTTCGGCTTTGACTGCGATGTTCCAATTAGCAAGCGCTGTTTCATATTGCGAAAGTGCTAATTGGTAGTCACTCTGCGCATCAGCTAGCGCGGTATTTGTCGAAGCAAAAAGGGCACTCGCGACTAATGCGATTACTGCTAAGCGCTTTTTCATCTTCGACCTTTCGATAGCCCGTCCCTGGGATGAGATAAGGATGCGGGATAAGTTTGTGAAATCCTTGTGAATCTTAATGATTTCGCCCATGAAATGGGCAAACTAACCTGCCCGCTATACCCAATAAGTGCTCTACGAACTAGCCTTATCGACATGTCCCAGCAACCAAAAGTATTGGTAATTGATGACGAGCCAGGTGTTCGAGAGCTCATCAGTGAAGCCCTGAGCATCTCTGAGATAACCGCCGTGCAGGCTGCGGATGGACTTGAAGCGCTCTCATTCCTGCGCCGCGAAAGATTTGATCTGCTAATCCTTGATATCAATATGCCAAAACTAGATGGCTTAGCTTTGCTTGAAAAGTTACGTACTGAAGGAATGTCAGTTCCGGTTCTGATGCTCAGTGCCCGCGCAGATAAAGCTGATATTAATCAGGGATTACGAACTGGCGCAGATGATTACTTGACTAAGCCTTTTAGTATCGAAGAGTTGGTGCTGAGAGTTAAAGCAATAATGCGCCGCAGCAAAGGCGAAGCTGCCGAAGTAAAGGTGCTCACCTGCGGCCCAATCTCTATGGATTTTTCGAAATATTCAGTTAAGTTCAATGACCAAGTGGTCGATCTATCACCGACTGAGTTCAAACTACTAGAGCAATTAATTCTAAATCGCGGAAATGTGGTCACCAAAGAAACTCTGCTCTCTGAAGTTTGGGAAATTGATTTCAAAAGTAGCTCAACTGTGGTGGATACCTATATTTCTTACTTACGCAAGAAACTTCATATTGACGGATTTGATGGAATTAAGACAGTGCGCGGCATCGGTTTTCAGATTGTCGCTGATTAATGAAGTTGCAGACTCGTCTTACCGCACTTGTTTCAGCCATAATTATTTTGATTTCAGCCGCAATCGGACTCTTTGCCATAAGTATCACCGAAAATAATGAAGTCGGTCGAGTTGATTCAATTCTCGCTTCAGCCGTGAACCAATTAATTGATACCCAGGATGATCCGCTATCCCTTGCTTTGCTTTTGGCAGATCAAAGTGACCTTAAATTCACGGTTTCTTATATCTCTGCAGCGCGTGAAATAACCTCGCTGAATCAAAGTTCAGGTGATTTACAGGGTGTTCCAAATGACCAAGATTTATCAGCAGCTATCGCCGAAGGTTTGACGCTAAAAGTCGATGGAATCAATCGCATTAGAGCTATTACGTTACCTGATGACGAGTTCTTGGTTCTCTCAGTGTCACTTGCTGATATCAAGACGGCGAAGAGTCAAAATATCCGCTACTTATTCCTCTTTACGCTAGCAATGGTTCTACTTGGAACCGCTATTTCAAATTATCTATTCCGTCGCGATAACGAGCTAAACGAAGTTGTTAATTCGCTGCAGAAGAATCAAGACAGTATGCGTGAGTTCCTTGGAGACGCCTCACATGAACTGCGCACGCCATTGACTGTAATTAAAGGTTATGTTGAACTTTTAAGTAAAAACCAAATATCTGATCTCACAAAAACAGCCGAATACTACGAGCGCGTTGGACATGAAATCGAGCGAATGCAATCTTTGATCAATGATCTGCTCTTAATCGCCGAACTAGAAGATCAAACACCGATTGCACCTGAAATCATTAATTTCTCTCGCGAAGTCGCACATTTAAGTAATGACTTAAAAACCTTGCAGCCTATGCGTCCGATCGAGACCAGAATTGAGCCAGGAATACTGATAAATATCTCGCATAATTACGCGCAACAAATGCTGGCTAATATATTTGCAAACTTGCGCAGGCATACGCCCGAGGACTCACAAGTACTTATTGTTTTGGCTACGGCGGGAAATAAGGCCGTTTTAACAATTTCTGATGCTGGCCCGGGATTACCTGAAGAGGTCTATAAATCTGGCATCCAGTATTTTCAGAGATTTGATCGTTCGCGCTCACGCGAATCAGGTGGCAGTGGTTTAGGCATGACGATTATGAAGCGAATCATCGAAAATGCCAGCGGTACGATTGAGCTTGGTAAGAGTGAATTCGGCGGCCTTAAGATTGAGATTAATCTGCCAATTAGTCGTAACTAAATTAGCTAATTACCCCAGTTGCCAGCAACACCAGTAAGAGTGAGCCAAGGGCAATTCGATAAATGATAAATGGCGCAAAACTCTTGGTAGAAACAAACTTAAGTAGCCAAGCAATAACTGCGTAGCCAATTGCAAATGCAATTCCGGTCGCCATTAGCGTTTCGGCAATATTAAAGGTGCCAGTATCGCCACCTTGTTCGATCGCTCCTTTAAGTTCATAAAAACCGCTACCAAATACCGCCGGCAGGGCTAACAAGAACGAATAGCGAAGTGCTGCAGTCCGGCTATAGCCAAGAAAGCGACCCATCGCAATTGTGGCACCTGATCTAGAGACACCTGGGACAAGTGCCAGTGATTGCGCAAATCCATAGAGCAGGCCATCGCGCACACTTAGATTAGATAGATCGCGATTACTATTTCCATACTTATCAGCAATGCCCAGAATTACGCCAAAAATAATCAAAGTGCTAGCAATTAACCAGAGTGAGCGAAAATCATTGCTAATGACATCTCTGCCCGTGTAACCCAGTACGGCAATTGGCAAACTACCTACAATTATCAACCAACCCATACGGGCATCTGATTTTTCAGTCGAACTAGATGTTGGTCGCTTGGTAATCTGGCGAAACCAAGCCGAAATAATCTGCTTGATATCGTTGCGAAAGAAAATTAGAACAGCCAGCTCAGTGCCGATTTGGGTGATTGCAGTAAATCGAGCCCCTGGATCTTCGGATGTGCCAAAGAGGGCTCCGGCAATTCGGATGTGCGCACTTGATGAAATTGGTAAGAATTCAGTTAACCCCTGCAAAGCACCTAAGAAAATCGCTTCGAACAAGGTAGCTCCCTAATTGACTGACTCGTAGAATCGAATCTTACTGAGGGAATAGTCCTAAACTTAGTAACTATGAACGAGTACGAGCAAGAAGTTGAGGAACGCTGGGGTGGGACCAAGGCCTATCAGCAATCTAAGTCACGTACTTCAAAATATACGCATGCTGATTTCGCCGCCGCCAAAGTTGATCAAGAGGCTGTCACTGAGCGCTTCGCAATAGCTTTTGGAAACGGCGTTGACTGCAGGTCTGCAATTGTCCAAGAGATAGTGGTTGCTCATCGAGAAGCAATTTCTAAATGGTTCTATGATTGTTCGATTGAGATGCAGAAAAACTTGGCCTTGATGTATATCGATGATGAAAGATTTAAGAAATATTATGACGGTCGAGTTCGAGGTTTAGCACAATATGTGCACGATGCGATTATGAAGAAAGGTTGACTGTGAGTACGAAAACGTTAAGTAGTTCAACTCGGGTGACCGATATTTTGAGCTATTCACATGATGCATCGCATTACCTGTTAAAACCAAAAGCAATTTATACTCCAGAAAACAAGGAACAATTAGCAGAAATATTCGTACTAGCTACCGAACTTGGCATCGGGGTAACTTTTCGATCTGGTGGCACCAGCCTTAGTGGGCAAGCCACAAGTGATGGCTTCTTAGTTGATACCCGTAAGAATTTTCGGGGCATTAAAGTTGGCGAAAATGGCGAAGTAGTTTCAGTTAGTCCAGGTGCAACTGTTCGCGCAGTTAATACTTCACTAGCTCGCTTTAAACGCAAACTCGGACCAGATCCCGCAAGTGAAGTCGCCTGCACAATTGGTGGCGTTGTAGCTAATAATTCCAGCGGTATGTGTTGTGGCACTGAGCAGAATTCTTATCGCACTATTACATCCATGGTGCTAGTTCTACCAAATGGTTTAGTCATCGATACCGGAACCCCAGATGCTGATGAGATTTTAAAGAGCAAAGCACCTGCAATCCATGCTGGCTTAATTGCCATTCGAGATCGAATTCGCAATAACTCTGATTCAGTGGCTCTGATTGAGCGCCTTTTTAGCATTAAGAACACCATGGGCTATGGCATTAATTCATTCCTTGATTTTGATTCCCCGGTAAAGATTCTTGAGCACTTAATTGTTGGCAGCGAAGGCACGCTAGCTTTTGTGGCTGAAGCAACTTTTAATACGGTACCTGCCTACTCACATCTTTCAACTGGTTTATTGATCTTTGAAACACTGGCCGATGCCACAAGATGCTTGCCAGATCTAGTAAAGGCTGGCTTTGCTGCAATTGAACTTATGGATGCCACTAGTTTGCGCGTAGCCCAACGTGATCCGGAAGCAACTGCTGAGTTAAAGGCAGTTTCGGTAGAAAATCACGCAGCGCTTTTAGTTGAGTTCCAAGAGGAAACTGCTGCCGAACTTGCCAGCAAAGTTAACGCTGTAACTCAACTATTGAATGGTCTGCCACTGTCGCACCCCGCTAAATTAGCCAGTGACCCAGTTACGCGCAACCAAATCTGGCATATTCGCAAAGGCTTATATGCCGCAGTTGCCGGCAATCGGCCTTCTGGCACAACTGCGCTATTAGAAGATATTGCG